>CAMCWJ010000236.1 GCA_945882475.1 Bifidobacterium breve | reverse complement strand
CAGCGAGCCGAAGAAATCCTCGACCGCCCGCCGATAGTCCTCGGGCGCGTCATCGTGGACCAGGTGGCCCGCCCCGGCCACCCGCAGATAGCTGGCGCGATCACCGGCCAACTCCGCCATCCGAGTCATCTGTCCGGGTGGGACGACGGAGTCCCCAGCCTCGATCAGCAGCATCGGAGCCTGTACGGCCCGCAACTGCGTCCAGTAGTCGCGGGTCCCCCACTCAGCCGCGATCGCAATCCACTTCTCGGGCTTACCGTGCAGTCGCCAGCCGGTCTCGGTACGGTCGAAGGCCTCCAGGAAGTACCGGCCGGCAATCGGCCCGAACTCCGCGAAAACCGTTTCAGCAGAATCGAATTCCTCGGGAAGTGCGTGCAACCACGGCTCCCATGAACCGACGGTTCGGCCGACGAAGTCCGCTGCCATGTCCTCGACCACCAGCGCGCTGACCAAGTCGGGTCGCGCAGCGGCCAGGCACCAGGCGTGCAGCCCGCCCATCGAGTGGCCGATCAGGACGGCGGGTTCTCCGAGAGTGTCGACGGCCGCGGCGAGTTCGTCGACGAATCGCTCGGTGCTGATCGGAGCCGGATCATCGACACCACGGCCACGATGCCAAGGGGCGTCATAGGTGTGGACCGCGCCCAGTTGCGTCAGCCATGGCAGCTGGCGCGACCACGTACTGCCGCGGCCCATCAACCCGTGCACCAGCACGATCGGGCGGCCGGAACCGCCGCGGTGGAGCACCCGCTCAGAGATCACCAACACATCTTGCGCGATCTCCACGCCGCGCCCTGCGCGCGGTAGCCTTGGCGTCATGACCGTGGTGAAGATCAATGCAATCGAGGTGCCACCCGGAGCCGGCCCGGAGTTGGAGAAGCGGTTCTCCAACCGCGCGCACGCGGTCGACGGCCAGCCCGGATTCCTCGGTTTCCAGTTACTGCGACCGATTAAGGGCGACCACCGCTACTTCGTCGTCACCCAGTGGGAGTCCGAGGAGGCCTTCCAGACCTGGGCCGCCGGACCCGCGATCGCCGCCCACGCCGGGGAGCGCGCCAATCCGGTGTCGACCGGTTCGCAACTGCTCGAGTTCGAGGTTGTGCTGGACGTTGCCCGCTCCCAGGGCTGACGTGCGGCGGCTCTCCCGGCGGCTGGCCGCGCTGGTGACCGCGATTGCCGTGTCCGTTGTCACCGGCTGCGCACCAGCGACTGACTCAGTGGGTGCGGGCGTGCGGATCGCGACCAACACCCCCCAGGGCGTCCGAGCCAAGCAGGTCCTGGACATGCTGAATTCGGACTGGCCGATCGGGCCGGTCGGGGTCACGACGATGGCCGCTCCGGACATGGTCGACCCCATCGTCACGGCGATGGACGGCCTCTGGTGGGACCGCCCCTACACACTGACCGCGGTCGAGATCGGCGCGGGTTCGGCGCGGCTGCACCTCATCAATTCGTTCGGGGCCCGCCAGGACATTGCGTTGCGTACCAACGACCAGACCCAGGTGACCCGATTCGTCACGACCACCGAGAAGCCCAAGATCGAAAATTGGGGTGATATCGATGCTGCACTGAGCCAGACCGGTGCCCGATACTCCTATCAGGTATCGAAGGTGAATGCGGGCCAGTGTGAAAAGGTCGCCGGGACAAACACTTCCGAGTCGCTGCCGTTGGCGTCGATCTTCAAGACCTACGTGCTCTTCGCCGTCGAGCAGGCCATCCTGGACGGCCGGGTTCGATGGGATGACAAGCTGACGATCACCAGCGAGACAAAGAAACTCGGTTCGTCGGGCTTCGACGCACTGCCGCCCGGCTCGCAAATCAGCGTCCGCCAGGCCGCCGGCAAGATGATCTCCACCAGTGACAACATGGCCACCGACATGTTGATCGCGCGCGTCGGCACCCGCGCGGTCGAGCAGGCACTCGTCGCCGCCGGACATCACGACCCGGCCAGCATGACCCCCTTCCCCACCATGCGCGAGATCTTCGCGGTGGGTTGGGGCAACCCCGACGTCCGCGAGCAGTGGAAGGACGCAACCCCTGCCGGTCGAGCAGTGCTGTTGCGAGAGGCCAGTTCCCGGCCCTACGAGCCCGATCCCCAGCGCACGCATGCTCCGGGCTCGGCCTACGGCGCCGAGTGGTACGGCAGCGCCGAGGACATCTGCCGCGTGCACGCCCGGCTGCAGTACAACGCCACCGGCAGGGCGGCTCCGGTCCGCGACATCATGTCCGAGATCCCGGGCATCGACCTCGACCGCACCCAGTGGCCTTATATCGGCGCGAAGGCCGGAAACCTACCTGGCGATCTGACCTTCAGCTGGTACGCCGTCGACCGCACCGGACAGGCCTGGGTGGTCAGCTTCCAACTGAACTGGCCGCGGTACCACAGCCCGAACGCCGGCGGCTGGGTGATGACGATCATCAAGGGAGTCTTCGCGATGCTGCCGCGCTATCGCTGACCTAACGCCTGCGGGCGGCCACCCGAAGGTGACCGCCCGCGGGGCCTAGGAGTTATTCCGTGGTGCTGGGCGTGGTGATGATGGCTGCCGTGCTGGCGGCGGCGCTGGCCAGATCCGCTTCGTCGGCTGTTGCGGGCTTCGGTCCACCGGTGAAGGTGAATACCGCGTCCTCGCCGACACCTTCGCCATCCCAGTTGTCAACGTCAACGGTGATCAGCTGGCCGGGTCCGATCTCCTCGAAGAGGATCTTCTCCGAGAGCGCGTCCTCGATCTCGCGCTGGATGGTCCGACGCAGCGGCCGGGCACCAAGGACGGGATCGAAGCCCCGCTTGGCCAGCAGCGACTTGGCCTTGTCGGTCAGCTCCATGGTCATGTCCTTGGCCTTGAGCTGGTTGGACACCCGGCCCGCCATGAGATCGACCATCTGGATGATCTCGTCCCTGGTCAACTGGTGGAAGACGATGATGTCGTCGATACGGTTGAGGAACTCCGGCCGGAAGTGCTTCTTGAGTTCGTCGTTGACCTTCTGCTTCATCCGCTCGTAGTTGCTCTCGCCACCACCCTGGGTGAAGCCGAGCCCGACCGCCTTGGAGATGTCGGAGGTACCCAGGTTCGAGGTGAAGATCAGCACGGTGTTCTTGAAGTCGACCGTGCGGCCCTGGCCGTCGGTGAGACGACCGTCCTCGAGGACCTGCAACAGAGTGTTGTAGATCTCCTGGTGTGCCTTCTCGATCTCGTCGAACAGGACCACCGAGAACGGCTTGCGCCGGACCTTCTCGGTGAGCTGACCGCCCTCCTCGTAACCGACATATCCGGGCGGCGCACCGAACAGCCGCGACGCGGTGAACCGGTCGTGGAACTCGCCCATGTCGATCTGGATGAGCGCGTCGTCGTCGCCGAACAGGAATGCCGCCAGTGCTTTGGAGAGCTCGGTCTTACCCACACCGGACGGGCCGGCGAAGATGAACGAGCCGGACGGGCGCTTGGGGTCCTTCAGCCCGGCCCGGGTGCGGCGGATCGCCTTGGAGACAGCCTTGACGGCGTCCTCCTGTCCGATGATCCGCTTGTGCAACTCGTCCTCCATGCGCAGCAGGCGAGTCGTCTCCTCCTCGGTCAGCTTGAACACCGGGATGCCGGTCCAGTTGCCCAGAACCTCCGCGATCTGTTCGTCGTCAACCTCGGAGACGACGTCGAGATCCCCTGAACGCCATTGCTTCTCACGCTCAGCGCGCTGACCGACCAGCGTCTTCTCACGATCTCGAAGCGATGCCGCCTTTTCGAAGTCCTGCGCGTCGATCGCGGACTCCTTCTCCCGGCGCGCATCGGCAATCTTCTCGTCGAACTCACGCAGATCCGGCGGGGCGGTCATCCGGCGGATCCGCATCCGTGCTCCGGCCTCGTCGATCAGGTCGATCGCCTTGTCCGGCAGGAACCGGTCGTTGATGTAGCGGTCGGCCAGGGTTGCCGCAGCCACCACCGCGGCATCGGTGATGGACACCCGGTGGTGCGCCTCATAGCGATCGCGAAGGCCCTTGAGGATCTCGATGGTGTGGGCCACCGTCGGCTCCCCCACCTGAACCGGCTGGAAGCGGCGCTCCAGGGCCGCGTCCTTCTCGATGTACTTGCGGTACTCGTCGAGGGTGGTGGCGCCGATGGTCTGCAGCTCGCCTCGGGCCAGCTTGGGCTTGAGGATCGAGGCGGCGTCGATCGCACCCTCGGCAGCTCCCGCGCCGACGAGGGTGTGCAGCTCGTCGATGAACAGGATGATGTCGCCGCGGGTGTTGATCTCCTTGAGCACCTTCTTGAGGCGCTCCTCGAAGTCGCCGCGGTAGCGGCTGCCGGCCACCAACGAACCCAGATCGAGGGTGTACAGCTGCTTGTCCTTGAGCGTCTCGGGCACCTCGCCGTTGACGATGGCCTGGGCGAGGCCCTCGACGACGGCGGTCTTGCCGACGCCGGGCTCACCGATCAGCACCGGGTTGTTCTTGGTGCGCCGGCTCAGCACCTGCATCACCCGCTCGATTTCCTTCTCGCGGCCAATCACCGGGTCGAGCTTGCCCTCCATCGCGGCGGCGGTCAGGTTGCGGCCGAACTGGTCGAGCACCAGCGAGGTGGACGGGGAGCCGGACTCGCCACCGCGGCCGCCGCTGCCGGCCTCCGCGGTCTCCTTGCCCTGGTAGCCGCTCAGCAGCTGGATAACCTGCTGGCGCACCCGAGTCAGTTCGGCGCCCAGTTTGACCAGCACCTGGGCGGCCACACCCTCACCCTCGCGGATGAGGCCGAGCAGGATGTGCTCGGTGCCGATGTAGTTATGGCCTAGTTGCAGAGCCTCTCGCAGGGAAAGCTCGAGAACCTTCTTTGCACGCGGGGTGAACGGGATGTGTCCGCTGGGCGCCTGCTGGCCCTGGCCGATGATCTCCTCAACCTGCTGACGGACCGCCTCAAGGGAGA
>CAMCWJ010000235.1 GCA_945882475.1 Bifidobacterium breve | reverse complement strand
TCTGCAGGTAGTGGTTCGCGCGCGGCAACACCCAGAACTCGTTAGCTCCCGGCTTGCCCACCAGGTAGTTATCCCACACATGAGCCGCAACCCGCAGCGGAGCGACGGTATCGCACAGTCCCCAGATCACAGTGGTCTTGACCGGCAGCGTGGCCAGGCTTTCCAGCCACTGCTGCTCGTTCTCGGCACGCTCCACCAGGTACTGGATGGTGCCGTGCATGACCGCCATACCGTCGTTGTACGCAAACGTCTCCGCCAGTGCGGCGATTGTCGGATCATCGGGACCCCGAGGTGGGGTGAACATGCTGCGCCCCAACCCGACCGCGAACATCTCCGGGGTCATGAAATTCAAAGACGGCGCGGTCTGCGGATCCAACAGCTGACGTTGGTAGTCGGTGAGATTCGACAACGGCAGGAAGATGTTGCCGTTGCTGAGCACCAGATCGGTCACCTCGAAGCCGAACTCACCGGCCGCGGACCGGCCGGCGAAACTCAGTGCCACGCTGTCCCCGCGATCGTGGGCGACCACCGCGCCGGCACTGGCACCCAGGATCTCCGTCAGGTAGTACCCGAGCAGTTCACTGTCGCGGCGCAGCGTGTAGTGCTCGCCTGCAGGCTTATCGGAGAACCCGAACCCGGGAAGATCGAGCACGCATACCCGATGGGTGGCACTGAGTTCGCTCGCGACGTCGCACCAGTCGATGCTGCTCGTCGGAAACCCGTGTACCAGCAGCAGAACCGGAGCCTCAGGGTCGCCGAACTCAGCGTGAAAAATATTCAGACTGTCGGTATGTCGAAGCGGTTCGCTCGGAACCCAGGAGAAGTGATGCCCGGCCTGCAACCAGTCCTGGGCACGCTCCGCCACTCTTTGCCAATCTTCTATATCCGACCCCGGCGGCCGATGCTACCCGACGTCGATTCCAGCCGTGACGTGCTTGTTAACGCAGTCCGCTAGCCGACTCCCCGGCTCAGCCAACTGACCTCTCCGGCGTCGCCGCCGTCGCGGTAAGGCTCCAGGGCCTCGTCCCACGCGATGCCCAACACGGTGTCCATCTCAGCTGCCAGGGTGTCGGCGCCGGCAGCCATCAGGGTGCGCAGTCGCATCTCACCGACCATGATGTCGCCGTTGGCGCTCATCGCTCCGCTCCACAGACCAAGCTGCGGCGTGTGGCAGAAGCGCTGCCCGTCCACGCCGGCGCTCGGATCCTCGGTGACTTCGAAGCGCAGCACCGACCATGAGCGCAGGGCGTTTGCCAGGCGTGCCCCGGTGCCGACCGGGCCTACCCAGTTGGTCACCGCGCGCAGTTGACCCGGCATGGCCGGTTGCGCGGTCCACTTGAGCTGGGCTCGGGCGTTCAGGGTCGACGACAGCGCCCACTCAACATGTGGGCAGACCGCTGCGGGAGAGGCGTGCAGGTACACCACGCCAGTCGTCGCGTCGGCGAATTGATTCGACGCACGCATCACTTGCTCCTTCGGTTCCAGGACGTCTTCCCCAACGGCCCGGCAGGTCACGAAGTTGCAGATGTGTCGTGCGTGTCTATTGTGCCCCCTGATACCCCTGTTGCGCTAGTCCGAGCCGAACTCTGTGATGATTTCGTCCGACAGCGCAGGCCAGAGGGGTCGTGCCCAGTCGCCGAAGTCCCGGTCGGTCAGAACCACCAGTGCCAGGTCACGGGCCGGATCGACCCAGATGAACGTCCCGGTCTGGCCGAAATGCCCACAGGTGGCCGCCGAGTTGGCGGCGCCGGTCCAGTGCGGGACCTTGGCGCCACGGATCTCGAACCCCAAACCCCAGTCGTTGGGCCGCTGCACCCCGAAACCCGGCAGAACGCCGCTCAGCCCGGGGAACTGCACGCTGGTGGCCTCGGCGTGCATTTGGGCCGAAACCGTGCGCGGCCGCAACAGGTCGCCGGCGAAGGCGGCGAGGTCGGCCACCGTGGACTCGCCACCGAAGCCGGCTTCCGACGCGCCGCCGTCGAGGCGGGACGAGCCCATGCCCAGCGGTTCGAAGACAGCCTCGCCCAGATACCGGCCGAACTCGATCCCGGACTGCCCCTCGATCGTTTCGGCCAGCACCGCGAAGCCGTAGTTCGAGTAGACCCGGCGCGTTCCGGGTTCGGCCAGCACCTCGGCGGACCCCATCGCCAACCCCGAGGTATGGGCGAGCAGATGACGGATGGTCGATCCGGGCGGGCCCGCCGCCATGTCGAGGTCGATCGCACCCTCCTCGACGGCGATCTGGGCCGCGCGGGCCACCAGTGGTTTGGTCACCGACGCCAGCCGGTACTGATGAGAGGGGTCGCCGTATCGGGCCAGCACCCCGGACGGGCTCACCACCGCCGCCGATGCGGACGGCACCGGCCACTGTGCGATCAGGTCAAGGGCTGCGGACATCGCTGTCACGGTAATCCCCCCGCCGGCCCCGGCCGGCGACCGTTAAGGTCTGACTCATGAGTCAAACGGTGCGCGGTGTCATCTCCCGAGCGAAGGGCCAACCGGTCGAACTGGTCGACGTCGTCATTCCCGACCCCGGCCCCGGAGAGGTGGTCGTCGCCGTCCATGCGTGCGGCGTCTGCCACACCGACCTGACCTACCGGGAGGGCGGCATCAATGACGCCTACCCGTTCCTACTCGGCCACGAGGCCGCCGGTGTCGTGGAGTCGATCGGGGCCGGAGTGACCAACGTCGTGCCGGGTGACTTCGTCATCCTGAACTGGCGCGCGGTGTGCGGTCAGTGCCGGGCCTGCAAGCGCGGTCGGCCGTGGTACTGCTTCGACACCTTCAACGCCACCCAGAAGATGACCCTGACCGACGGCACCGAACTCACCCCCGCCCTGGGCATCGGCGCGTTCGCCGACAAAACCCTCGTCCACGAAGGACAGTGCACCAAGGTCGATGCCGACGCCGACGCCGCGGTGGCCGGACTGCTGGGGTGCGGCGTAATGGCCGGCATCGGCGCGGCGATCAACACCGGCGCGGTGGGCCGCGACGACACCGTCGCGGTGATCGGCTGCGGCGGTGTGGGCGACGCGGCCATCGCGGGTGCCAAACTGGTCGGGGCGCGAACGATCATCGCCGTCGACACCGACAACACCAAACTCGACTGGGCGCGCGAGTTCGGCGCCACCCATACCGTCAACGCCCGTGAGGCCGACGTTGTGAAGGCGATCCAGGAACTGACCGATGGCTTCGGCGCAGACGTGGTGATCGACGCCGTCGGCCGCCCGGAGACCTGGAAGCAGGCCTTCTACGCCCGCGATCTCGCCGGAACCGTTGTGCTGGTAGGTGTTCCGACCCCGGACATGAAGCTGGAGATGCCGCTGGTTGACTTCTTCGCCCGCGGCGGCCAACTGAAGTCGTCCTGGTACGGCGACTGCCTGCCCGAGCGCGACTTCCCCACCCTGATCGGCCTGTACCGCCAGGGCCGCCTGCCCCTGGACAGGTTCGTCTCCGAACGCATCGGGCTTGAAGGCGTCGAGGAGGCGTTCCACAAGATGCACGCCGGCGAGGTCCTGCGCTCGGTGGTGGTTCTCTAATGGCCGCCCAGCAACCCGGTATCGAACGGATCGTCACCCACGGCAATTTTGAACTCGACGGCGGCAGTTGGGAAGTCGACAACAACATCTGGATCGTCGGTGACGGCTCCGAGGTGATCGTCATCGACGCGGCACATGACGCCAAGGCGATCGAAGACGCCGTCGCCGGGCGCCATGTGGTCGCGGTGGTGTGCACCCACGGCCACAACGACCACATCACCGTCGCCCCGCAGTTGAGTGCCGACCTGGACGCGCCCGTTCTGCTCAACCCCGCCGACACCATGCTGTGGGAGACGACTCACCCCGACAAGGCATTCCGCGCTCTCGCCGACGGCCAGGTGCTCACCGCCGGCGGCATCGAATTGCGCGCCATCGCGACCCCGGGGCACTCCCCCGGATCGACCTGCCTCTACGCCCCGGCACTGGGCGCGGTGTTCTCCGGCGACACGCTGTTCGCCGGCGGCCCAGGCGCCACCGGACGCTCGTTCTCGGACTTCCCGACCATCCTCGGTTCCATCAAAGACAAACTCGGTGCCCTACCCGCCGACACCGTGGTCTACACCGGCCACGGCGACAGCACCACCATCGGTGGGGAAATCGTGAATTACGACGACTGGGTGGCCAGGGGCCACTAAGCGACGACTGGGTCGCCAGGGGCCACTAAGCGACGACTGGGTCGCCCGGGGCCACTAAGCGACGACTCGGTGGCCCGGGGCCACTAAGCGAGGGTCAGGGTGCCAGCGCGGAACTCCGCGGGTCGATGAGGATCTTGGCGTGCCGTTCCGGATCCCGGAGCGCCTCGAAAGCCGCGGCCACCCCGCCGAGACCGACCTTGCCGGTGACCAGAGCCGAGGCGTCGACCTTCCCGTCGGCCAGCATGTGCAGGGTGTCGTAGAACTCCAGTGGCGTGTAGCCGAAGACGAAGCGCACGTCGATCTCCTTGCTCAGCGCCATCGTCGGCCGGAACTGGTCGGTGCCCATGCACACCCCCACGACGATCACCCGCGAGTTCAGCGGCGCCGCCGCCAGCACTCCGTCGATCATTCCCGGCACTCCAACGCATTCGAAGATCACCGGCCGCTTTGGGCCTGCCGCGCCGGCGGCGTCGGCCGCGCGGTAGATGTTCGGCCACCCGGGCACCCGCCGAAGCTTGCGCATGGTGTCCAGCGCCAGGCCGTACAGGTCGGGGATGTTGGTCAGGAAGCCCTTCGACGTCGTTTTGTCATACGGCGAGTCCACCGCCGGGTCGACGACGACATCCGCGCCGCAACGCCTCGCGAGCGCGCGACGCGCGGGTGAAAGGTCACTAGCGACGACCGTGCCGACACCCCGGGCCTTGAGTTGGCTGATCACCATCAGTCCGACGGGTCCGCAGCCGATCA
>CAMCWJ010000234.1 GCA_945882475.1 Bifidobacterium breve | reverse complement strand
TACCCAGGATCACCGCGCCGGCCTCCCGCAGCCGGCGCACCACCTCCGCGTCGGCGGTGGCCTCCAGGTCGTAGGCACTGCTGCCGTAGCAGGTGAACTCGCCCGCGACGTCGACATCGTCCTTGATCGCGATCGGAACACCCAGCAGGGGCCGCCGCTCCCCCGCGTCAAGCAACTCCTGTGCCGCCGCCGCCTCGCGGCGGGCACTGTCGGCCATCACGATCCGATAAGCGCGCAACTCCCGGTCGACGCGGGTGATGCGCTCCAGATACAGCTCGAGCAGGGCCGGCGCGGTGATGGTTCCAGCCGCGAGCATGCGGGCCTGCTCGGCGGCGCCGGCGAAGGCGATGTCGGTGACGTCCACTCACCGCAGCCTAGCCGTGACCGGGTCGCTCGCGCCGGTGACGCACCGCGGCGGTCCGTTGTACCGTCACCCGGTGAGCGATTCGATCAATCCCCGTTACGGCACCATCGACAGCGACTACGCGATGCGACTGGCTACCACCGCACCCGGTGACGACGGGCCGGTTTGGATGGTCAACCTGATGAAGTACCGCGATGTCGCCGATTACTCCGACGGCCGCGAATCGGCAATCAGCGGCCAGGCGGCCGACGACCTGTACTCGCCGGTCGAGATCCTCGCCGACATCGGTGCCGAACCGGTGTTCTTCGGCGATGTCGACGAGCAGTTACTCGGTGCGACACCGGTCTGGGATCGCGTCGCAGTGGTCAAATACCCCACCCGGCAATCGTTCATCGCCATGCAGTCGCGGCCGGATTTCATGGCGGCACACCAGCACAAGGATGCCGGCATGGCGGAGACGATCGTGATGGGCTGCCAGCCGCTGCCCTACCCGATCGCGCCGGAGGGCGCCGTCATCGACTGGACCGACGTGCCGCATCCCCCCACCGCCCAGGACGGCCCGATCACCGTTGTGCATGTGCTGAGCTTTGCCGATGCCGATGCGGCGCAGGCGATTCCGGACGAGATGGAGGCCTACGCATCGGCCATCGCGCAGATCGCCGCCCGTCAGGGCGTTCGGGTGGCCGGGTGGTTCGCCGTCGAGGGCACCATCGTCGGCGACGGCCGGGTATGGCACCAGGTGCGGTTCAACCAATTCCCGAGCAAGCGCGCGTTCATGGCCCTGGCCACCGACCCCGAGCGTCAGCAGGCGCAGGCCGAGCACCGCGAGAAGGCAATCGCCGACACGTACACCGTGCTGGTGCGTCCCGCGATCGACCGCATCGCAGATTCGATTCGGTCCTGACATGGCGTGTGTGTTCTGTGCGATCGCGGCGGGTACCGCGCCGGCGATCCGGATCCACGAGGACGACGACTACCTGGCCATTCTCGACATCCGGCCGTTCACCCGGGGCCACACCCTGGTGATCCCGAAGGCCCACAGCGTCGATCTCACCGACACCCCGGCCGCGACACTGGCCGGCATGCTGGCGGTCGGGCAGCGGATCGCCCAGGCCACCCGCGCCTCGGGCCTGGCCGCGACCGGAAACAACGTGGCCATTAATGACGGCAAGTCGGCGATGCAGACGGTCTTTCACATTCACCTGCACGTGATCCCGCGTCGGGACGGCGACAAGGTCGCCTTCGCCAAGGGCATGCTGCTACGCCGCGATCCCGACCGGGACACCACCGGCCGCATCCTGCGCGACGCCGTGGAACGACTGTCGTGAGCGCGCTCGCCGATAAGGCACTGCGGCTCTTCGCCCGCGCCCACGACACGCTCTACCAACGCACCGGGGGCCGGATCGGACACCGGATCCCGGGCGCTCCCAACAGTCTGCTGCTGCACACCGTCGGCGCCAAGACTGCTCTGCCGCGCACGAATTCGCTGTCCTACGCCCGCGACGGCGACAGCTACCTGGTGGTGGCCTCCAACGGCGGCGACCGGCGCTCCCCGGGCTGGTTGCACAATCTGAGGGCCGAGCCCAGAGTCGAGATGAACGTCGGCCCAAGGCGATTCGCAGCGGTCGCCGCTGAAATCGGGGCCGGTGACCCGGACTACGCGCGGCTGTGGCGACTCGTCAACGCCAACAACGCCAACCGCTACGACAGCTATCAGGCCAGGACCGAACGGCCGATCCCGGTCATCCGTCTGACACCCTGAGTCCGGCCCGGCGGGCAGCCTCGGCGAAGACCGCATCGAGCATCACCGGGGTGAGCCGTCCGGTGAACATGTTCTGCTGACTGGGGTGATAGCAACCGAGCAACACCAGGCCGGACGGGAATTCCGCTACCGCGCCGTGGCCGAATTTCGGCTTGGGCGTCAGCTTTTCACCGACCAGGCGCAATGCGGCCTGCCAGGCGAAGCCACCTAGCGCGACGACCACCCGCACGTGCGGTGAGATCAACCGCCACTCGGCGTCCAGCCACGGCTGGCACGTCGACCGCTCGGCCGGAGTCGGGGCGTTGCCCGGTGGTGCGCAGCGCACCGCTGCGGCTACCCGAGTTCCGTTGGTCCGCAATCCGTCTGCGGCATCGACGCTGATCGGCGAATTCACCAGACCCGCACGGTGCAGAGCGGCGAACAACTGGTCTCCAGAGCGGTCACCGGTGAAGACCCGGCCGGTGCGGTTGGCGCCGTGGGCGGCCGGCGCCAGGCCGAGTACCAGGATCCGGGGTTGGGTCACGCCCCAACCGGGCGCCGGTCGGCCCCAATAGGGCTGTTCGGCGAAGGCCTTGCGCTTGGCCACCGCGACATCCTCGCGCCACGCGACCAGCCGCGGGCAGGCCCGGCAGACGCTGACGTCGGCGTCGAGGTCGGCGAGGTCGGCGACGGCGCCGGCCACCGCCACCACCTGCCCGGCGTCGCGAGCCAGCGGGGTATCCGCCGTCGCGGGATCACCTGGCCAGCCGACCCCCGGCGGCACCGGCGAGTCGAAGCGCGCGCCGGTGCGCGGATGAGAAAACTCCACGGCGCGAATCTATGCTGCTTGGAGTGAGGACGTCGCGGTGGCCGGTGCTGCTGATCCTGTTCTCGGCGTTCCTGGCCGCGGCGGGTAACGGTATCTCTCTGGTCGCGTTCCCCTGGCTGGTGTTGCAGCGCACCGGCAGCGCCACCGAAGCATCGATCGTCGCCGGGGCGGGCACGCTGCCACTGTTGTTCGCCACCTTGATCGCGGGCACGGCGGTCGATTTCCTGGGGCGGCGACGGGTGGCCATGCTTGCCGACGCGATGTCGGCTCTGTCGGTCGCGGCGATCCCGTTGTTGGCGCTCAGCATGGGCGTCGGGGTATTGAGCACCGCGGTACTGGCCGGCCTGGCCGCCCTGGGCGCCTTTTTCGATCCGGCCGGTATGACGGCGCGGTTGTCGATGCTGCCCGAGGCTGCGCGTCGGGCCAACTGGACACTGGACCACACCAACAGCGTCTACGAGGCGGCCTTCAACCTGGCCTACATCACCGGCCCGGGTATCGGCGGTCTGCTCATCGCGACCCTCGGCGGGGTCAACACCATGTGGGTCACCGCCGCGGCGTTCGGGCTCTCGATCCTGGCGATGGCGGTGCTGCGCCTGCCCGGCGCTGATCGGCCCGAACCCGACGAGCGACCCGACGGCGTGGTCTCCGGCGTGCTCGAGGGTCTGCGCTTCGTCTGGCACAACCGGGTATTGCGGACGCTCGGCCTGCTCGAGTTGGCCGTCACGGGGTTGTACCTGCCGATGGAAAGTGTTTTGTTTCCCAAGTACTTCAGCGATCGCAACGAACCCGCCCACCTGGGCTGGGTATTGATGGCGCTGTCGATCGGCGGACTGGTGGGCGCGCTCAGTTGGACGGTGCTGTCACGGATCGCCAGCAAGCGCACCACGGTGCTGACTGCGGTCGCCACCTTCGGGGCCGGGGCGACGGTGATCGCCTTCCTGCCGCCACTGCCGGTGATCCTGGTGCTCTCGGCGATCGTCGGACTGGTGTACGGGCCGATCGGCCCGATCTACAACTCGGTGATGCAGACCCGCACTCCCGAGCAGATGCGCGGCCGGGTGGTAGGAGTGATGACGTCGATGGCGTACGCGGCCGGGCCGGTCGGCTTCATGATCGCCGGACCCCTGGTGGACGCCTTCGGGCTCACGACTGCGTTCCTGGCGCTGGCGCTACCGGTTCTGGCGATCGCGATGGCCTGCCCGTGGGTGCCCGCACTGCGGGAGTTGGACCGGGCCAGCGGATGAAAGTCGTTTCCCTACTTGGATGAACCGGCGCATCCGCGGCGGGATAGCATTTTGCAATGGCAGATCTGCTCAATGGGATTCCACGGGTGGACCCGACGAGTGATCCGACCCTCATGCGGCGCGCTGTCGGCCTTCTGTTCGGGACAAGAGCTGGTTCCACCATCCACCGCTCACTGTTTGCACCCCTCGACCTTCGACTGATGCGCATGACCCGCGGGCGGTTTCATACCGCGAAAGGTTCACTGCCCGTTGTCATGTTGTGCACAACGGGGGCGAAGTCGGGTGCCCGGCGCGAGGTGACCCTGGCGTATTTCACCGACCGGGACGACGTCATCCTGATCGCGTCTAACTACGGTCAGGGGAAGCACCCCAACTGGTATTACAACTTGCTCCAGAACCCCCGGTGCGAGTTGTTTGCCGATGGGCGCACGGACAGCGGCGGTGGTTTCGTGGCCCGTCCGACTCACGGTGCCGACCATGACAGGTTGTATGCGCTGATGGAGCGCTTCTCCACCAACTTCACGAAGTACGCGACAAACACAGATGGCATTCGAACAATTCCGGTGCTACGCCTAACGCCCGAAGGCGCCTTCCCGGCCAGCGACAACTGACTACTGCATTCGATGTCCGCATCGCCGCCGTGCCATCATCGCGGTACCAGACCCACCACATTCTGCCAACGCCCCAATGGACACTTGAGACCATTAGAGGACACTTGAGACCATGAGCGCGCTTCAGAC
>CAMCWJ010000233.1 GCA_945882475.1 Bifidobacterium breve | reverse complement strand
GATGATCTGGTTGAACTCCTCGGGTTCGGCGCTGCCGTTGATCGCCTCGGCGGCGGTACGGGCACCCTCGGACCAGGCGGTGAACGCGTCCCGGAGTTCTGCGGGAACGATGTCGCTGATGCTGCCCTGAACCTCTTGCGCGCTACGGTCCAGCGCCTCGGCCGCCGGGCCCTGGGTGGACTCCACGTCGCTGCCCTCCCCGTTGAACGCGTCGACGTATTCGTTTACCGCGGCGATGGCCTCGGCACTGCTGGCCGAGAATGTCTCGCAGGTCATGAGCACGGCCTGGGTGGCCTGCCGCTGCGATTCGCGCGCGCTGGAACTGGCCGCTGACTGCGACGACGAGGCCGCCACCGAACTGCGGTAGGCCGGGGCTTCCAAGGCGTCGACGGCCGCGTCGCCGCCGGTGACGCTGGTGCAGCCCACGACGCCGGCGGACAACACGGCGGCAGCGCTGACCAGCAGTCCGGCGATCCGCCCCCCGCGTGCATTTGCGATCGGCACAGCCGCAGACGTTACCGGTTCGACGGGCGGTGGCGCGTACTGCGCGAATTTCGGGCAAACCTCACGGACTCATCTGCCGGGAACGGCGCTCGTGCGGCACGATATGACCGGTAGCACCGAAACTGCCCCAACCATCGAGGAGTGCGAAGGTGACGACCCAGTTCGCGAGCCCTGACCGGACCGAAAGCTCCGGCGGCCCAAACGAATCCGAACGGGTTCGGGTGATCCGCGAAGGCGTCGCCTCCTACCTGCCCGACATCGACCCCGAGGAGACCTCGGAGTGGCTGGAATCCTTCGACGATCTCCTGGCCCGATCCGGCCCGGCCCGGGCCCGCTATCTGATGCTGCGCCTGCTCGAACGGGCCGGCGAGCAGCGGGTCGCGATACCGGCTCTGACCTCCACCGACTACGTCAACACCATCCCCACCGAACTCGAACCATGGTTCCCCGGCGACGAGGACGTCGAACGCCGGTACCGCGCTTGGATCCGGTGGAATGCCGCGATCATGGTGCACCGAGCCCAGCGTCCCGGCGTCGGCGTGGGCGGGCACATCTCCACCTACGCCTCCTCGGCCTCGCTCTATGAGGTCGGCTTCAACCACTTCTTCCGCGGCAAGTCCCACCCGGGCGGTGGCGACCAGGTGTTCATCCAGGGCCACGCCTCCCCCGGCATCTACGCCCGGGCGTTCCTGGAGGGCCGGCTGACCGCCGAGCAACTCGACGGCTTCCGTCAGGAACACAGCCACCCCGGCGGCGGGTTGCCGTCTTACCCGCACCCGCGCCTGATGCCCGACTTCTGGGAGTTCCCCACGGTGTCGATGGGGCTGGGTCCGATGAATGCGATCTTCCAGGCCCGCTACAACCACTACCTGCACGACCGTGGCATCAAGGACACCTCCGATCAGCACGTGTGGGCGTTCCTCGGCGACGGCGAGATGGACGAACCGGAGAGCCGCGGCCAGGCCCAGATCGCCGCACTGGAGGCGCTGGACAACCTGACCTTCGTCGTCAACTGCAACCTGCAGCGACTCGACGGACCGGTGCGCGGCAACGGCAAGATCATTCAGGAACTGGAGTCATTTTTCCGCGGCGCCGGCTGGAACGTCATCAAGGTGGTGTGGGGCCGCGAGTGGGACGCCCTGCTGCACGCCGACAAGGACGGCGCGCTGGTGAACCTGATGAACACCACCCCCGACGGTGATTTCCAGACCTACAAGGCCAACGACGGCCTCTACGTCCGCGAGCACTTCTTCGGCCGGGACCCGCGCACCAAGGCGTTGGTGGCGCCGATGAGCGACGCCGACATCTGGAACCTCAAGCGCGGCGGCCACGACTACCGCAAGGTCTACGCCGCCTACCGCGCGGCGATGGAGCACAAGGGTCAGCCCACGGTGATTCTGGCCAAGACCATCAAGGGCTACACCCTCGGCGCGCACTTCGAGGGCCGCAACGCCACCCACCAGATGAAGAAGCTGACGCTGGAGGACCTCAAGGGCTTCCGCGACGCGATCCGCATCCCGATCTCCGACGCGCAGTTGGAGGAGAACCCCTACCTGCCGCCGTATTACCACCCCGGGCCGGAATCCCCGGAGATCCGCTACCTGCTCGACCGGCGCACCGCGCTGGGCGGGTTCGTCCCGGCGCGGCGAAACTCCGCCAAGGCGCTACCGCTGCCGCAACGTTCGGTGTACGACGCCCTCAAACAGGGCTCCGGACCCCAGCAGGTGGCCACCACGATGGCGATCGTCCGGGTGTTCAAGGAACTGCTACGCGACCCCGGGATCGGCAGCCGCATCGTGCCGATCATCCCGGACGAGGCCCGCACCTTCGGGATGGACTCGTGGTTCCCCAGCCTCAAGATCTACAACCGCAACGGCCAGTTGTACACCGCAGTGGACGCGCAGTTGATGTTGGCCTACAAGGAGAGCGAGAAGGGCCAGATCCTGCACGAGGGCATCAACGAGGCCGGTTCCACCGCCTCGTTCACCGCCGTCGGGACGTCGTATTCGACGCACAACGAGCCGATGATCCCGATCTACATCTTCTATTCGATGTTCGGTTTCCAGCGCACCGGCGACGGGTTCTGGGCGGCGGCCGATCAGATGGCGCGCGGCTTCGTGCTGGGTGCCACGGCAGGGCGGACCACGCTGACCGGCGAAGGTCTGCAGCACGCCGACGGCCACTCGCAACTGCTGGCCTCGACCAACCCGGCGGTGGTGGCCTACGACCCGGCGTTTGCCTACGAGATCGCCTACATCGTGGAGAGCGGCCTGGCCCGGATGTACGGCAAGGACCCGGAGAACGTCTTCTTCTACATCACCGTCTACAACGAGCCCTATCAGCAACCGGCCGAACCGGAGAACCTCGACGTCGAGGGCCTTCTGCGGGGCATCTACCGGTACCGGGCGGCGACCCAGACGCGCAGCAACACCGCCCAGATCCTGGCCTCCGGGGTGGCGATGCCCGATGCGCTGCGGGCCGCGGACATGCTGGCCGAGCGGTGGGACGTGGCGGCCGACGTGTGGTCGGTCACCAGCTGGAACGAGTTGCGCCGGGACGGGGTGGCCGTCGAGCGGGAACTGCTGCGCCACCCCGAGCGACCGGCGCCGGTTCCGTACGTGACGCAGGTGCTGGGCAAGACGTCGGGCCCGGCGGTGGCGGTGACGGACTGGATGCGCGCGGTGCCCGACCAGATCCGGCAGTGGGTGCCCAACACCTACGTGACGCTGGGAACCGACGGGTTCGGCTTCTCCGACACCCGGCCGGCCGCCCGGCGCTACTTCAACACCGACGCCGAGTCGGTGGTGGTCGCGGTATTGGAGGCCCTGGCCCGCGACGGGGCCATCGACCCCTCGGTGGCGGTGTCGGCGGCCCGGGAGTACCAGATCGACGACGTGCTGGCCGCTCCCGAGCAGACCACGGATTCCGGAGTCGCGTAGCCGACGACAATTTAGGCCCGGAGTCGCATAGACCTTGGTGGTTAGCGCCAAAAACTGGCGTAGCTTTTAGAGGTGCCCGACAACATCCGGCTGGACCGGCCGCCGTCGCTGCGGTTGCTCGACGACATCCCGGAGTCCACCCTGCGCCGACTCAAGCAGTACTCCGGGCGGCTGGCCACCGAGGCGGTGCACGTCATGGGTGAGCGGCTGTCGTTCTTCAGCGGCCTGGAGGCTTCGCAGCGGGCCAGCGTGCAGCTGGTGGTGCAAGCCGCGGTGGTCAACTTCGTGGAATGGATGCGCGACCCCGCCAGTGAGGTCGGCTACACCGCGCAGGCCTTTGAACTGGTGCCGCAGGATCTGACCCGCAAGATCGCGCTCGCGCAGAGCGTCGACATGGTTCGGGTGACCATGGAGTTCTTCGAGGAGGTGGTCCCACTACTGGCCCGCACCCCCGAGCAGTTAACGGCCCTGACCGTGGGCATCCTGCGCTACAGCCGCGACCTCGCCTTCGCGGCGGCGACCGCCTACGCCGACGCTGCCGAGGCCCGGGGCTCCTGGGACAGCCGGATGGAGTCCAGCGTCATCGACGCGGTGGTCCGGGGGGACACCGGCCCGGAACTGCTGTCCCGGGCGGCCGCTCTGAACTGGGACACCACCGCACCGGCGACGGTGGTCGTGGGGTGCCCGCGGCCCGGCCGGGAGGACCTGGCCGGTGAGGACGTCCGGGATGTCGCCCTGCGCCACCACCGGGCCGCGCTGGCCGACGTGCACGGCACCTGGCTGATCACGATCATCTCCGGCGCCCTCTCCCCCACCGACCGGTTCTTCAACGACCTGCTCTCCGCGTTCTCGGACGGACCGGTGGTGGTCGGACCGACCGCACCCATGCTGACCGCTGCCCACCTCAGCGCCGGCGAGGCGATCTCCGGGATGAACGCGGTCGCCGGCTGGACCGGCGCACCCCGCCCGGTACTGGCCCGCGAACTTCTGCCCGAACGAGCGCTGCTCGGCGACACCTCGGCGGTGGTCGCGTTGTACAACGAGGTCACCAGGCCACTGCTCGACGCGGGCCCGGCCCTCTCCGAGACCCTCGACGCGTACCTCGACAGCGGCGGGGCCATTGAGGCCTGCGCCCGGAAACTGTTCGTTCATCCAAATACGGTCCGATACCGGCTGAAACGGATCGCCGACTTCACCGGTCGCGATCCCTCGGTGGCCCGGGACGCCTACGTCCTGCGGGTGGCCATCACCGTCGGCCGGCTCGGTTACCCCACCGCCGCGCAGCGCGCGTGGACGACCACGGCAAACTCCCCGCCGGCCCAGATCGTCGCCCCGCTGGTCGGGACTTCCGGGGCAGACCCGGACTAGCCCTATCGCGGAAGGGTCTCAGCTGGATTGCGTCGCCATGGTGATTTGTAGGATGTCGACAAAAACCTAAGACAACATTCATCAGCTCTTACACCCCGCAAAACAGCTTTCA
>CAMCWJ010000232.1 GCA_945882475.1 Bifidobacterium breve | reverse complement strand
GGCGATGGCGTCCAGGGCCTGGTCCGGAGCCAGGTCGAGTGCCGCGCCGCACATGTTGCGGTAGAAGATCATGTGCAGGTTCTCATCGGCGGCGATCCGCTGGAGCATCCGGTCCGCGACGGGGTCGTTGCACACCTTGCCGGTGTTGCGGTGGCTCACCCGGGTGGCCAGTTCCTGAAACGAGACATAGGCGACCGAGAGCAGGAAGTCGGTCTTGTGCCGTTCCTCCTCCTCGGCGCTGGGCCCGAAACCGGTTGTCATGTGCGCCATCCGGGCGCGCTCAAGCGCCACGGGATCGACACCGCGGGTGACCACCAGGTAATCGCGGATGACGATGCTGTGCCGGCATTCCTCGGCCGTCCAACGCCCCACCCAGGTTCCCCAGACGCCGTCACGGGTGAAGTGCTCCGCCGCTTCGCGATGGTACGAGGGCAGATTGTCCTCGGTCAGCAGATTGGTGATCATCGCCGCCTTGGCGACCTCGCTGAGTTGCGACTGCCCCTCGGACCAATCCGCGCCGCCCATCGCCGCGAAGTTTCGGCCCTGATCCCACGGCACGTAGTCATGCGGATGCCACTCGGTGGCCACGGACAGGTGCCGATTGAGGTTGAATTCTGCGATCGGCTCGAGTTCTTGGAGCAACTCAATGTCGGTCAACACACGCGACGTCACGTCTCACCCTTGCTGTTGCCAGCCGGGGAGGTCGCCAGCGTGGATTTCGACGCAATGCTACCAGCGCCGGTGCCACCTGGAGGCCGGGAACGGTTAGCGTTGACCGGCGTGTCCGGTGACCCTCGACAGAATTGGAGTGGCTGTGAGCGAGGAGGATCTGGCGGTGGACGACCCGGCGGTGGACGACCCGGTGCCGGCGGCCGGCGCACCGGCCGGGCGATCGCCGGTACGCCCGATTCTGATCGCGGGCCTTGCTGCCGTGATCGCCCTGACCGGGGTGTGTGGATGGCTGGGGTACCGCACCTACCAGGAGCGGCAGGCGGAGCAGTTGCGACAGTTGTTGCTTCAGGTCGGCAGGCAGGGCGCGGTCAACCTGACCACGATCGACTTCGAGCGTGCCGACGCTGACGTCAAGCGCATCCTGGACTCGGCGACCGGACAGTTCTATGACGAGTTCAGTGCGCGCTCGGGCCCGTTAGTGGATGTGGTGAAGCGAGCCGAGTCGAAGTCCGTCGGCACGGTCACCGAAGCCGGCCTGGAGTCAGTCGACGGACAGGAGGGCCGGGTGCTGGTCGCGGCGTCGGTGCAGAGCACCACTGGGGGCGCGCCGGACGGGCAGCCGCGGTACTGGCGGATGCGGCTGACGGTGACCAAACAGGGCGAGGACGTCAAAGTGTCAAAGGTGGAGTTCGTCCCATGACCGACGATTCAGACATCGACCCCGAACTCCTCGAGGACGTCCTCGAGGTCGAACTTGAGGGCGACGCGTCACCGGAAGTCACCGACCTCGCAGACCCCGCGCCACCACGGGCACCGGTCCGGGCGCGCCGCGGCGCCGATCGCTCGAAGCTTCTGGCATTCGGGGTACTGCCCGCCGCGGCGGTGGCACTGGCCGCGGGGGCGGCGTTCCTCGGTTGGCAACTCCACTCCCGTGCGGGCGCCGACGCCGCGGCCCGCGATTCGGTGGCCGCGGCCGGCGACGCCACCGCAGCGATCCTGTCCTACAACGCCGCCACGGTGGAGAAGGACCTCAACGCGGCGCGAGACCGTCTCACCGGATCGTTTCTGGACTCCTACACCGAACTCATCAACGACGTGGTGATCCCGGGGGCAAAAGAGCAGAAGATCAACGTCCAAGCCAGGGTCTCGGCCGCGGCGTCGGTGTCGGCGAAACCGAAACACGCGGTGGCGCTGGTGTTCGTCGACCAGACGACCACTGTCGGCACCGGCGCTCCCACCAATTCCGCCTCGAGTGTGCGGGTCACCCTCGACAAGGTGGAGGGCCGGTGGCTGGTCTCCGGCTTCGACCCGGTGTAGCCCAGCCGGATCGGCGAAATCGGCAGCCCATCTGGGCTATCGTGGCCGCACCAGTGCTCCGGTGAGTCCACAGGAGGAAAGCGAAATGACTGTTTACGCCCGCCCGGGTTCGCCCGATGCGCTGATGTCCTTCCAAAGCCGGTACGACAATTTCATCGGCGGTCAGTGGGTCGCGCCGGTGGAAGGTCAGTACTTCGAGAACGTCTCGCCGGTGACCGGCGGGGTGTTCTGCGAGGTGGCCCGTTCGACGGCGGCCGACATCGAGTTGGCGTTGGACGCCGCGCACGCCGCGGCCCCGGCGTGGGGCAAATCCTCGGTGGCTGCTCGGGCGGTGATCCTCAACAAGATCGCCGATCGTATCGAGGAAAATCTGGAGAAGATCGCCCTGGCGGAGGCGTGGGACAACGGTAAGCCGATCCGCGAGACGCTCAACGCCGACATTCCGTTGGCGGTGGATCACTTCCGGTATTTCGCGGCTGCAATCCGCGCCCAGGAGGGGTCGTTGAGTGAGATCGACGACGACACCGTGGCGTATCACTTCCATGAACCGCTCGGTGTGGTGGGTCAGATCATTCCGTGGAACTTCCCGATCCTGATGGCGGTGTGGAAGTTGGCTCCGGCACTGGCCGCGGGCAACGCGGTGGTGCTCAAGCCGGCAGAGCAGACCCCGGCCTCGATCATGTACCTGATCTCGTTGATCGCCGACCTGCTTCCGGCCGGAATCGTCAACGTGGTCAACGGTTTCGGGGTGGAGGCCGGCAAGCCGTTGGCCTCCAGTAACCGCATCGCCAAGATCGCCTTCACCGGGGAAACCACCACCGGCCGGCTGATCATGCAGTACGCCAGCCAGAACCTGATCCCGGTGACCCTGGAGTTGGGTGGCAAGAGCCCCAACATCTTCTTCTCCGACGTCCTGGCGGCCAATGACGATTTCCAGGACAAGGCCCTGGAGGGTTTCACGATGTTCGCCCTCAATCAGGGCGAGGTGTGCACGTGCCCGTCGCGGTCGTTGATCCAGTCCGACATCTACGACGAGTTTCTGGCGATGGCGGCGATCCGCACCAAGGCGGTGCGCCAGGGTGATCCGCTGGACACCGAGACAATGGTGGGCGCCCAGGCCTCCAACGATCAGTTGGAGAAGATCCTGTCCTACATCGACATCGGCAGGAGTGAGGGAGCACGGGTGATCACCGGCGGTGAGCGTGCCGATCTGGGCGGGAGCCTCGCCGGTGGTTATTACGTCCAACCCACGATCTTCGCCGGCGATAACTCGATGCGGATCTTCCAGGAGGAGATCTTCGGGCCGGTGGTGTCGGTGACGTCGTTCACCGATTACGACGACGCCATGCGGATCGCCAACGACACGCTTTACGGACTCGGCGCCGGGGTGTGGAGTCGCGACGGCAACGTCGCCTACCGCGCCGGCCGCGACATCAAGGCCGGCCGGGTGTGGACCAACTGCTATCACATGTATCCCGCACACGCTGCGTTCGGCGGCTACAAGCAGTCCGGCATCGGCCGGGAGAATCACAAGATGATGCTGGACCACTACCAGCAGACCAAGAACCTGTTGGTCTCCTACAGCAACAAAGCGCAGGGCTTCTTCTAGCGGCGAAGCGGCGCAGTTGCCTTGTACTGTGCTGGTTTTCGTTGCGACGACCACAGCAGCCAGCGCTCCCACGCGTGCACTGAGCAGCGTTGCCACGCCCTATCGGCCGCCGGGCTGATGCGCCGCGCAATCTCCAGTGTCCAGATCACCGGGATACGAAAGAGCAGTAGCACCAATCCAATCCAGGGCGACGGCAGGCGGTATCGTTTTCGGTTCGCGGGCAGCATGAATAAGCGGGCGTAGGCGGCCTGGATGTGTAGGTGCATCTGAGCGCGCAGGCGTTCTGGGCCCCGCTGTTCCGGCAGGGGCGCGAACGCGGGGACGAAGGACTCGACCAGTTCGGCGCCGACGGCGCCGGAGTCATACGAGCGAGTCGCGTCGAACAGGTAGAGCATCCGGACACCGTCGGCGATGGTCGTCGGAAAGATGTCGGATCGCATGCCCACCAGGTGGCCCAGATAGCGGTTGAAATGCAGGGCCGCCCTGATCTCTGCCGGTGAGGTCAGATAGCCCAGGCCGTACAGGCCCAGGCCCGGGCCGACGCTGCCGCCGAGCAGGGTCAGCATCATCTCGGCCTGGCTGATCGGCAGCCCCCAGCGTTGTGAGTCCCACTCCGGATGGCCGGCCACCCGGCGGCGCACACTGACGTGCATCACCCGGACCTGCATCGAGATGCGCCGCCCCACCGAACCCGGCGTCAGCGCGGCACCGGGCCGGCAGACCTCAATCCACCAGCGACTGGTCTCCAGGTAGCGGTTTAGCGCAGAGTCCCCGGCGTATCCGCCCGACAACGACAGTGGAACCGCCAGGGAAGCCTCGGTGTAGGCGTCCAGGGTTCCGGCGTTGCCGATCGAACCGAGGGTGTAACCCCAGCGCCGCCAGACCGCGGCACCTTGTTCGACCAGTTCCGGATTCACCCAGTCGGGGATGTGCTCGAACTCGGCGAACAATGCCCTCATCGACTCCGGTGCGCCCGGCACGTCGTCAACCGAACCCGCCAGTGCCTGGTCGAGTAACTCTCTGGACCGCTCGGGGCCCAGCGGCCCCAAGAATGTCTCGTCTACGAATCGCTCGGCTACCGGGTCTCCGGTGTTGAGCAAGCGTCCGTACTCGGCCACCACGGCGTCGTCGGGCAGAAGGTCGAAGCCGGTGATGCGTTTGATCCTGGAACGAACTCGCGCCGGCCGTCCGGAATCGCGGGCCTGCGGCCAGCGAAACGCACTGGGAACAGACACGATTGCCACCTTTCCAGCACGGCACGCCGGCGGCGGGCCCCGCGGCTCTGACCCTACTGCGGCCCGGTGGGCCGCGATCGTCGATCACGCGCACTCG
>CAMCWJ010000231.1 GCA_945882475.1 Bifidobacterium breve | reverse complement strand
TGCTCGATGAGCCGACCAACGATCTCGACCTCGACGGATTGGAGCGACTGGAGACCTTCGTCCGCGATCTTCGCGGTGGTGTGGTGCTGGTGAGTCACGATCGGGAGTTCCTCGCGCGCAGTGTGACTCGTGTTCTCGAACTCGACCTGGCTCAGAACACCACCACTGTCTACGGCGGCGGGTACGAGAGCTATCTCGACGAGCGTGAGGTGGCCCGCCGGCACCGGCGCGAACAGTACGACGAGTTCGCCGACAAGAAGGCCGACCTGGTGGCGCGCGCCCGCGTTCAGCGCGAGTGGTCCAGCCAGGGTGTGCGCAATGCGATACGCAAGGCCCCCGACAACGACAAGATCCGGCGGCGCGCGGCGACCGAATCCAGCGAGAAGCAGGCTCAGAAGGTACGTCAGATGGAGAGTCGGATCGCCCGCCTTGAGGAGGTCGTCGAACCTCGCAAGGAATGGACCCTCGAGTTCACCATCGGTGCCGCACCCCGGTCTAGTTCGGTGGTGGCGACACTCGACAATGCTGTTGCGCGACAGGGTGATTTCGTTCTCGGTCCGGTATCGGTTCAGGTCGATGCCGGCGAGCGGATCGGCATCACCGGACCCAACGGGGCGGGGAAGTCGACGCTGCTTCGACTCCTCCTCGGCCGCCAGCAGCCCGATGCGGGGCGCGCCAGCCTGGGCGCCAGCGTCGCCATCGGTGAGATCGACCAGGCCCGAGCCGATTTCACCGGTTCGGGTCGGCTGGTCGAGGTGTTCGAGGCGCGGGTGCCGTCCTGGTCGACCGCTGATGTCCGCACCCTGCTGGCCAAGTTCGGGCTTCGTGCCGATCACGTGGAACGGGCGGTCGACGACCTCTCGCCCGGCGAACGGACCCGCGCCGGTCTTGCGCTACTTCAGGCGTGCGGCACGAATGTCCTTGTCCTCGATGAGCCGACCAATCACCTCGATCTCGCCGCCATCGAGCAACTCGAGGAGGCGCTCGAAACCTACGACGGTGCGCTGCTACTGGTGACACACGACCGCCGGATGTTGGCGAACGTTCGGCTGGATCGTTCCTGGGTGGTCGACAACGGTCGGGTGGCCCAGCTGTGACCACTCACAGCGACAGCGTCGTGCCCGTCTCGCGTTCGGCGAACTCCCACAGCCGCGCGGCGTCGTCGTAGTCGCAGGCGCCCGCGGTCCGTCCGCTCAGCGTCGGACCGCCCTTGAGCCCCCAGCGGCTGTCGATGCCGATATAGCTGCCCGGGGGGATCGGCTCGGTGATGCAGTACAGCGTCGGCGCGGCCCCGGCGTCGATGTCATTGGCCAGCACCGTCGCCGACGCCCGGACCACTCTGTGGAAGGCCGCCATCACCCGCTCATCGGAGACGTTCGACAGATTCGACGCCACCCAGCCTGGGTGGGTCAGGTAGGTGTGCACGGGTGAGCCCGCGGCCCGCAGCCGCCGGTCCAGTTCCAGCCCCCAAAGCATTACGGCCAGTTTTGAGCGACCATAGGCCGGAAGCGCGGACCACTTGCTCGTGCGAAGGTGCGGATCATCAAAGGCGATGGTGGCGGTGCGGTGCGCGTCGGAGCCGACGTTGATGATCTGCGAACGGACCCGCGGGAAGAGCAGGTTGGTCAGCGCGAACGGGCCGAGGAAGTTGGTGCCCATGGTGGACTCGAAGCCGTCGACCGTCTCGGTGCGGTGCTGGGCGACCACGCCGGCGTTGTTGATCAAAATGTCCACGTCGCCGTCGAACAGCGACGGGAACGCCCGCACCGACGCCTGATCGGCGAGATCGAGTTTGACCACCGAGGTGTCACCGCCCATCTCGGCGGCGCGCTGCGCCCCGAGTTCGAGGTTGCGAACCGCCAGGATCACCTGGGCGCCCGCACGGGCCAGGGAACGCGCCGTGGCAAGCCCCACCCCGTTGGTTGCACCCGTCACGATGATGCGCTTGCCATTGAGATTGCCGAGTCGGTTGACCGACCACCGTGTGTTCACGATTAGAGCCTAGCTACCGAGCAGGTGTAGCTTCCGCTTCATGTTGGAAGCCGCGCTCTTCGGTGCCCTCGCCCAATCGGCTCTCGTCGTCGGAGCCGTCCTCGTGTGGCGGTTCCCATCACTCAAGCGCCCAGCAATCGTCGGGGGCCTGATGGCTTTCGGCGCAGGCGCGGTCATCTCGGCTGTCACCGTCGATCTCGTTGCCGTCTCCTACGACGAGGCCGGAGCAGGCCCAACTGCCCTGGGTATCGGCATCGGCTGTTTCATCTACTTCGGCATCATCGCTCTGCTTGAGCGCAAGGGTGGCATAGAGCATTCGGCTGACGCTCTCGATGGCGAAGTAGTGCACGGCGCCTCCAAGAAAGAGGCCAGAAACCTCACTATCGGCATGGTCATCGACGGCGTCCCTGAGTCCGTCGCGGTTGGCTTGACCTTGCACACGGCGACTGTGGGAGTCTCGGCTGCGCTGGTCGGCTCCATTTTCATCTCGGCTATCCCCGAGGCCATCGGCATCGCTGCTGCACTACTTGCCGGCGGTATCGCCATGGGCAAGATCCTGCTGAGGTTCGCCTCAATCGTCGTCATCGGAGCGGTCTTCGCGGCCGCTGGCTACACCCTGCTGGACGGGTCATCCGACGCGATGCAGGCGATAATCCAGTCCATCGCGGCGGGCGCGCTCCTCGTGGTCGTCATCAACGAGATGATCCCGATCGCGGTGCGAAACGTGAAGAACTGGGCCGGAGTTATCGGCGCCGCGGGCTTCGTGTTCTCGGCCGGACTCACCTGGGTCGCGGGGGCATAGGCCGAGAGCGTTCGCGACGTCAGCGAGGGTGGGTTTCCTCAGTCGCCCGCGGCAACCAGCGAGCTGAAACGAATGTCCGGGTTGTCCTCGGAGAACCCTTGCAGCCGCCACCGGGTGGTGAACAGCGCCAGCATGACGCCATCGGTCCGGGTGAGCACCTCCATCGACACCTGCTTGCCCACGAACTCGGCGTCCTCGGGGTCAACGGCGCGAGCGACGGTGTAGGGCAGGGACTCCAGCGCGATCGGCGAACTGAACTCCGTCGCCATCCGGTGACTGGCGACCTCAAACTGCATCGGGCCGACCGCTGCGAGCACAGGAGCCTGGTCACCGCGTCGGTCCGACCGCAACACCTGAACGACGCCTTCCTGCTCGAGTTGTTCGATGCCGCGGCGGAACTGCTTGTGCTTACTGGGATCGGTGCCCCTGGCGACCGCGAAATGTTCGGGGGAGAAGCTGGGGATTGGTGGGAAGTGCACCGGAACATCCCGGAACAAGGTGTCGCCCGGGCGCAGTGCGGCCGCGTTGGCCAGGCCGATCACATCGCCGGGCCACGCATTGTCCAGCGTGGAACGCTGCTGCCCGAACACCGACTGCGCGTACTTGGTGACGAACGGCTTGCCGGTGGAGGCGTGTGTCAGTACGTCGCCGCGCTCGAAGGTTCCCGAGCACACCCGCGCGTAGGCGATGCGGTCGCGGTGGGCGGAGTCCATCCCGGCCTGGACCTTGAACACGAAGGCGCTGAACGGTGAATCGACCGGACGCAGGTTGCCGTCGACGTCGAATTGTCCACTGGGCGACGGCGCTAACCGGACGAGATTGTCCAAGAGTTGGTTCACCCCGAAGTTCAGCGCCGCCGAGGTGAACAGGACCGGCGTGGTCTCGCCTGCGAGGAAGGCCTCCTGGTCGTGGTCCCCGCCGTCGACGGAGAGCAGTTCGCATTCTTCGACCGCGTTGTCCCAGTCATCACCGGCCGCGTCGCGGGCGCGTTCGGGCGCGATGTGTTCCTCAGGGGCCGCGGTGGCACCGCCCGCGGTGCGGGTGAACCGGATGAAGTTGCCGGTGCGCCGATCCAGGACGCCCTTGAAGTCACCGGCGATGCCGACCGGCCACGTCAACGGTGTCGGTTTGAGTCCGATTCGTTCGGAGATTTCATCGAGCAACGCGAGAGCATCACGGCCCGGCCGGTCCCACTTGTTGATCACGGTGATGATCGGAATGCGGCGGTGACGGCACACCTGAAAGAGCTTCAGGGTTTGCGGTTCAAGGCCTTTCGCCGCGTCGATCAGCATCACGGCGCAATCAACGGCGCTGAGCACCCGGTAGGTGTCCTCGGAGAAGTCGGCGTGTCCGGGGGTGTCGAGCAGGTTGATGACGCAGTCCTGCCCCTCCGGTGAGATGTAGGGGAACTGCAGCGCCGTGGACGTGATCGAGATGCCCCTGGCCTTCTCCATCTCCATCCAGTCCGACACCGTCGAGCGCCGGCCGGCCTTGCCGTGGATGGCACCCGCTTCGGTGATCACCCGGGCGTGCAGGACCAGGGCCTCGGTGAGTGTTGATTTACCCGCGTCGGGATGGCTGATCACCGCGAAGGTTCTGCGCCGAAGGGCTTCGGTCGCCAGACGTTTGGCAGCCGTCCCGCTCGGGGCCGGGCGTACCTCCAGGTCGGGATCAGTCATTGCGGTACTGATGCTATTGGCGTCCGCCCGGACTCACCAATTGCCGCCGGTCGCGGCACCCCGGGTTTTCAGCGGAAGCGGACGTCCAACGTCGCCAGGCCGAAGATCTTGCGGCCACCGGACTTGGCGGCGACCAGGACGACGCCGGTGCGGGTTGCCGGGTCCAGGGATTTGATCCGGCCGCTGAACTCGATGTCGATCCCTTCGTCGGCCGACACGACGGCGGGCTGGGACAGCCGCACCGCGTAGCGCGTCACCGCACCGGGATCGCCCGACCACGCCGAGGCGAATCCGGCGCCCAATCCCATCGTGAGCATTCCGTGCGCGATTACGTCGGGCAGCCCGGCCAGCTTGGCGATGCTCTCATCCCAGTGGATCGGGTTGGCGTCGCCGGCCACGCCCGAGTAGTTCACCAGGTCGCCGCGGGACAGTCGGGCATGGCGCACCCCCAGTTCGTC
>CAMCWJ010000230.1 GCA_945882475.1 Bifidobacterium breve | reverse complement strand
GCGTTCGAGGAACTACTCGGTGACGTCACCGCCCAGTTGTTCGGTGCGTACGACGACGACACGGTGGTCTATCCCGGACACGGTGATGACACCAGTCTCGGAGCGGAGCGTCCACATCTTGCGGAGTGGGCGCAGCGCGGCTGGTGACGAAATCTCAGAACCGGACGGTCACCGCGATTAGTGCGACAAGACCCAAACCGGCAATGAAGCAGGCCATGACCCCGGCTATCGAGTACGGCATTTCTCCGTACTCTGCCTTCAGCACCCGGAGTTCCCGACGATGCTGTATCCAGGCCAGCGTCAGTGCCACCAGCCCCACCAGGATCATCAGGACACCGAGCACCTGGGGACTGACGAAGGGTTCGCGAGCCTGATCCTTCGTCACCAAGTACTGGAAAATCTGGTAAATCGTGAACCCGAAACCGATCAGGGACGCACAGGTGCGGATCCACGCCATCATCGTTCGTTCGAGAGCCAGCCGTGTGCGTTCGGCGGCAAGTCGGGTTGATGCGTCTACCGGACGATCCGTCATGACCCCTCTTCCCCGGCACCAAACCATGAACGCCCCAAACCATGAACGCCTCAGGTGCAGGGTATCCAGGGCGGAGGCCCATCGGACCTATCCCCGAGGTCCCGCGGTGGTCTAACGTTTGGCGCACAGCCCACAATCGACTCGGGGAAGCGAGGGCAGTCGATGCCTGCAGGCAAGCCAAACATACTGGTCATCTGGGGCGATGACATCGGCATCACAAACCTGAGCTGTTACAGCGACGGACTGATGGGTTACCGGACTCCCAATATCGATCGCGTCGCCAAGGAAGGGCTGCGGTTCACCGACTCCTACGGCGAGCAGAGTTGCACTGCCGGCCGGTCGTCCTTCATCACAGGCCAAAGCGTGTACCGCACCGGCCTGAGCAAGGTCGGCATGCCCGGCGTCGATATGGGACTGTCCGCGGAAGATCCGACGATCGCAGAGCTGCTCAAACCGCTGGGATATGCCACCGGGCAGTTCGGCAAGAACCACCTCGGCGATCTGAACAAGCACCTGCCCACCGCGCACGGCTTCGACGAGTTCTTCGGCAACCTTTATCACCTCAATGCCGAAGAGGAACCGGAGAACCCCGACTACCCGACCGAGGAAGAGGCGCCGCTGCTGCGCCGCCATCTGATGCCCCGCGGCGTCATCCATTCCTGGGCGACCGAGGAGGCCTCCGATGAGGTCGACGAGCGGTTCGGTCCGGCCGGCAAGCAGCGTATCGACGACACTGGGCCGCTGACCGCCAAGCGGATGGAGACCATCGACGACGAGACCACCGGCGCGTGCATCGACTTCATCAAGCGGCAGGCCGATTCGGAAACGCCATTCTTCGTGTGGATGAACATGACGCACATGCACTTTCGCACGCATACCAAGCCGGAGAGCGTCGGACAGTCCGGCCGCTGGCAGTCCGAGTACCACGACACCATGATCGATCACGATCGCCACGTCGGACAGTTACTCGACTGCCTCGACGAACTGGGCCTCGCCGAGGACACCATCGTCATGTACTCCACCGACAACGGACCGCACGCCAACAGTTGGCCGGACGGCGCCACCACCCCGTTCCGCAGCGAGAAGAATACCGGCTGGGAGGGCGCGTTCCGGGTCCCGGAGATGATTCGCTGGCCGGGCAGGATTCCGGCCGGGGAGGTGTCCAACGAGATTGTGCAGCACCATGATTGGCTGCCGACCTTCCTGGCCGCCGCCGGTGAGCCGGCCATCGTCGAAAAGCTCAAACAGGGCCACACGATCGGCGAGAAGACCTATCGCGTACACATCGACGGCTATGACCTGTTGCCGTATCTGACCGGTGAGGTCGATGAGAGCCCGCGCCGGGGGTTGATCTATTTCTCCGACGACTGCGACGTGCTCGGCATCCGTTACGAGAACTGGAAGGTCGTATTCCTGGAGCAGCGCTGCCAGGGCACCTTGCAGATCTGGTTCGAGCCGTTCACCGAACTGCGGGCGCCCAAGCTGTTCAACCTGCGCACCGATCCGTTCGAGCGTGCCGACATCACGTCCAATACCTACTGGGACTGGGTCATGAGCCGAATCTTCCTCTGTCTGTACGCCAACGCGCTGGTGCTGCGCTTCCTGGATACGTTCAAGGAGTTTCCGCCGCGGGCCGAGCCCTCGTCGTTCACGATTTCCGCCGCGGTGGAGAAGATGAAGAAGGCCATGGAGTCGGCGGGCGGCTGAGCTTGGCGTCGTCGATGGGCAGCGACCGGGGAACCGCCACAGTGACAACTGCGCTGGTGTGGATCCCCGCCCAGACCGCCACCTTGGGATCCGATCAGCACTACCCGGAGGAAGGCCCGGTCCGCGAAGTCGTCGTGGAGGGGTTCTCGATCCAGACCCACCCGGTGACCAATGCCGCCTATGCCCAATTCGTCGACGCCACCGGTTACGTCACCGTTGCCGAGCGCCCGCTTGACCCGGCGGACTTTCCCGGCGCACCGGCGGAGAACCTTCAGCCGGGATCAATGGTCTTCCGCCGCACCAGCGGGCCGGTGGACCTGCGGCACCTGGGCCAATGGTGGAACTGGACCCCGGGTGCGTCATGGCGCCGACCAGTCGGACCGAATTCGTCGATCGCCAACCGCGCCGACCACCCCGTCGTTCATGTCGCCTACGAGGACGCCGAGGCATATGCGGACTGGGCGGGACTGGAAATTCCCACTGAGGCCGAGTGGGAGACCGCCGCCCGCGGCGGCCTGAACCACGCCACCTATACCTGGGGTGACAAACCGGAGCAGCCAGGCGAGCGACTGGCCAACTACTGGCACGGCGAGTTTCCCTGGCGTCCGGAGCCCGGCTACGGCCGCACCAGCCCGGTCGGCGGCTTCGCACCCAACGGCTACGGCTTATTCGATATGGCCGGCAATGTCTGGGAATGGACCAGTGACTGGTACGCAGACGACCGCGCTGGGGACCCGTGTTGCGAGGCCGGCAGCTACGACTCCGCGCAGCCGCAATTCCGGGTGCCGCGCAAGGTCATCAAGGGCGGGTCCTTCCTGTGCGCCGACAATTACTGCCTGCGCTACCGGCCCGCCGCACGGCGGCCGCAGATGATCGACACCGGCATGAGCCACATCGGCTTTCGCTGCCTCAGCAAAGCGCCGCCCAACCAATCCCGTTAGCGCACGGTCCCGCCGGAAGTGGAAGTTTGCCAGCCGCTGGGTTACCGTCTTACGGAGCCAGGGGGCGCACATGATTCCGCATCGCAATACCGGTCGTATCAGCACATGGGCGGTCGCCCTCGGCATTGGCGCGGCGATGGCCTCCGTGGGCACCGGGGTTGCCAGCGCCGATCGAGCGGACTCCGCCGTCGGGCCGTCGAGTGCCGCCGATGCGGCGACCCAGACCGCGGGGGTCCAGACCACGAAGACCAGGACCACGACCAGGGCCGCGCCCCGGCCCGCCCGCCGATCGGCGACTCCAACGACCCGCGACGCCGTTGATCCGCCGACCACCTCGCGCCCCGCGGCGGTCGCGGCACCGATTCGGACCATTGCCGCACCACGCCGGGCCGCGCGACTGCCAGAACCGGACCGCAGCATCGACCCGGCCAGCGACCCCGCTGGCGACAACCCGATCGAGTCGCCGGTGTTGTGGATGGCAGCGGCGGCATCACGGACGCTGGGCAGCCCCCGGGCGGCGGCACTGCAGGCGATCTCACCCTCGACGGCCCAGCCACTCAGCCCGGCCGGCCCCAAGGCCGTCGCCGCCGCCCAGCAGCCGACCGACCCGTTCAGCGCCCTCTTCTCCGGCCTTGCCGCGGCTTTCTTCAACCAAACCCCGACGCTTCGCCCGGGCCAGTCCGGGCCGAGCACCAACGGTGTCGTCAGTGGCAACCTCAACGCCGTGGATCCGGACAGCCCGGCGCTGAAATTCACCATCACCGGTAAGCCGACCCGCGGCACCGCCACGGTCAACCCGGACGGCACCTTCTCCTATCGTGCGGACCCGTCGGTTGCCGCAACCGGGGCCACGGACACGTTTCGGGTCACGGTCAGCGACACCCCCAGCGGATTCCAACTCCACGGCATCGGTGGTTTGATCAACCTGTTGACCTTCGGCCTGATCGGAAGTCCCGGCGACTCAAGCACCAGCACCGTGACCGTCACCGTCACGGCGTTCAACAACCTGCCCACCGGCTATGCGATCGTCGGACGCCCAGATCCGGTCACCGGGGTAGTGCGCGGGAACGTCGTCGGCAGCGACGCGGATGCTGATCAACTGACCTACAGCGGTTCGGCTAACACCGCTAAGGGTGCCGTAATTGTCACTGCCGCAGGCGATTTCACTTACGCTCCGACCAGTCAGGCACTACAGATCGCCACGTCGCCCACCGCCGCCGCTGCCGATCGGCAGGATGGCTTCGACATCACCATCGACGACGGTCGAGGCGGACTGGTTGCGGTCGCAGTCACTGTCCCGGTCGGCACAACCGAAAGCCTTTCGACGTTCTGCGGCTGCACACTGATGCCCGCGAACACCGTGTTCCACGCCGACGTGCGAAACCTGCCGGTGCTGGCCAAGTCCGGCACCTGGTTGTCCGTGCTCGGCGCCGACCGGGGCGCGACGTTGCGCGCCACCTGGGGCGGTGAGCCCTGGATGGGCAGCATTGGCGGCATGCCGGTGAACGTCGTCGGTGCCTCGCGGCAGACCGAACGGGTGATCTTCAATCGTGGGCTGTGCACCAGCGGTCCGAGTATCGATGACCGGCCCTACGCCATCCCCGACTACCCGATCGTGGAGGGCATGGGATCGGCGGGCGCGGGCACGGTGCCAGCCTGGGACCGCCACCTGCTGGTGTTCCAGGAGGGTACGTGCATCTCCCAGGAGCTCTACAACGTCGCCAACGGTATCGAGTTGCCCGCCAATGGGATTGGCGACGCCCT
>CAMCWJ010000229.1 GCA_945882475.1 Bifidobacterium breve | reverse complement strand
TCCCAACCTTTTCGGAACTCACCGGGTGCGATCGGTCGACGACTACCCCTCGCATCTGCTGCGTGCGTTGCGCAACGCCGCGGCCACCAACGAGTCCGATCCCACCGTTGTGGTGCTCACGCCGGGCACCTTCAACTCGGCCTACTTCGAGCATTCGCTGCTGGCACGGCAGATGGGTGTCGAACTCGTCGAGGGCCCGGACCTGGTCTGTCGCGACAACGTCGTCTACATGCGCACCACCGACGGCGAGCGTCAGGTCGACGTGATCTACCGACGCATCGACGACGAATTCCTCGACCCCATGCACTTTCGGCCGGACTCCACGTTGGGCGTCGCGGGTGTGCTCAACGCCGCCCGCGCCGGCAACGTGGTGATCTCCAGCGCGGTGGGCAACGGCGTCGGCGACGACAAACTCGTCTACACCTACGTTCCGACCATGATCGAGTACTACCTCGGCGAGAAGCCACTGCTGGCCAACGTGGACACGCTGCGCTGCTGGCTCGACGACGAGCGCGCCGAGACCCTCGACCGGGTCGCCGAACTGGTCGTGAAACCGGTGGAGGGCTCCGGCGGCTACGGCATCGTGTTCGGCCCGGACGCCACCGAGCGGGAACTGGCGGCGATCCGCAAGAAGATCATCGCCGACCCCCGCGGCTGGGTCGCCCAGCCGGTGGTGCAACTGTCGACGGTGCCGACCAAGATCGGCGACGTCCTCTCGCCTCGGCACGTGGACTTGCGTCCGTTCGCGGTCAACGACGGCGAATCGGTGTGGGTGCTTCCCGGCGGTCTGACCCGGGTCGCGCTCCCCGAGGGGTCGCTGGTGGTCAACTCCAGCCAGGGCGGCGGATCGAAGGACACCTGGGTGCTGGCGTCGCGCACGTCGGGGGGAAGTCGTGAACTGTCCGCCGCACAGGTGGTCCGCACCCTGCCCCGCTCGACCACCGCCACCGACATGCACCCGCCCCAGCAGCAGTCCATGACCGATCAGCAACAGCAACAGCAACAGGGCGGGCTGGGCTGATGCTGGCCCGCAACGCCGAGGCGCTGTACTGGATCGGCCGGTACGTCGAGCGGGCCGACGACACCGCGCGGATCCTGGACGTGACGGTTCATCAGCTGCTCGAGGATTCCAGCGTCGACCCCGACCAGGCGTCGCGGATCCTGCTCGAAGTGCTCGGTATCGAGCCGCCGGGGACCCGGCTCGACATGTGGGCGCTGACCGATCTGGTTGCCTTCAGCCGCGGTCTGCCGGGCGGCTGCTCGATCGTGGACGCAATCAGTGCCGCGCGCGAAAACGCCCGCTCGGCAAGAGAAGTCATCTCCAGTGACATGTGGGAGTGCCTGAATACCACCTACAACGCATTGGCCGAGCGGGAACGGGCGGCGCGGCGTCTCGGTCCGCACGAGTTCTGCACCTTCGTCGAGGGCCGGGCCGCGATGTTCGCCGGGCTCGCCGACTCGACGCTGTCGCGTGATGACGGCTACCGCTTCCTGGTACTCGGCCGGGCGCTGGAGCGTGTCGACATGACGGTGCGGCTCCTGCTCTCGCGGGTCGGCGACAGCGCGTCCTCGCCGGCCTGGGTCAGCGTGCTTCGCGCCGCAGGTGCGCACGACACCTATCTGCGCACCCATCGGGGAGTTCTGGACGCCAGTCGGGTGATCGAGTTCATGCTGCTCGACCGGCAATTCCCGCGGTCGACGTTCTATTCGCTCAAACTCGCCGAGCACTCCCTCGATGAGTTGATGCGCGGCCCGAGTGATCAATTCGGGGCTGGCGCGGAGGCCCGGCGCCTGCTCGGCCGGGCCCGAAGTGAACTCGAGTTCGTCCGCCCCGGGGCGCTGCTGGACTCTCTGGAGAGTCGATTGGCAGGGTTGCAGGCGACCTGCCGTGATGTCGGAGAAGCATTGGCGCTGAGGTACTTTCGCTTCGCTCCGTGGGTGGAGTGGTCCGACGCCGGGCGCAGCGCCGAGGTCCCGATCGAGGAGGGCGAGGTCTGATGTGGCGGATGCGCGTCGTGCACGCCACCGGGTACGCCTACAAGTCGCCGGTCACCGCGTCCTACAACGAGGCCCGACTCACGCCGCGGTCGGATTCCCGGCAGAACGTCATCATCAACCGCGTCGAGACCACCCCGACCACTCGTTCCTACCGTTACGTCGATTACTGGGGAACCGCGGTGACGGCGTTCGACCTGCATGCCCCGCACACCGAGTTGGGCGTCACCTCGTCCTCGGTCGTCGAGACCGAACTGCCCGAACCCGTCGCGAACCGGATCGGCTGGGACGGTTTGCAGTCCGCAGCGGTGCTGGACCGCTACCACGAGGTGCTCGCACCGACCCGCTACACCCCGGTCGGCAAGCGCATCACCCGCATCGCCGGACAGCTGGCCAAGGACGCCGATCCGCACGACGCCGTGCTGGCCACCGCGAAATGGGTGCACAGCGAACTGACATACCTCTCCGGCACCACCGGAGTGCATTCGTCCGGGCTGGATGCGCTGACCGAGGGTACCGGCGTGTGCCAGGATTTCGCCCATCTGACCCTGATGCTGTTGCGCTGCATGGGGATTCCGGCCCGGTACGTCTCGGGCTACCTGCACCCGAGGGCCGATGCCGAAATCGGTGAAGCCGTCGAGGGGGAGAGCCATGCCTGGATTCAGGCCTGGACGGGCGGGTGGTGGAACTACGACCCGACCAACGACACCGGTATCAACGAGCAGTACATCAGCGTGGGGTTCGGCCGCAGCTACGCCGACGTCCCGCCACTGAAGGGCATCTACCTCGGGCAGGGTTCCAGTGATCTCGACGTCGTGGTCGAGATGACCCGCCTCGCTTAGGGGTTCGCGCCCACCGAGACGGCCAACAGGTCATCACCTAATTCGATCCGGCCGCCGAACTCGCCGGCCGCCAGGGCCCGCCACTGATCCTCCTGGCCCGGTACCAGTGGCGGCACATAGTGGGTGAGTACCAATGTCTGGACCCCGGCCCGCGCGGCGGTGGCAGCGGCCTGCTCCACCGACGAGTGGTAGTCCAGGATGTCCCGCATCCGCTGGGCGGGCACCTGCTCGACGAGGTCCTTGCGGATCACGGTGTGCACCAAAGCATTCGCACCACGGGTCAGTTCGTCCAGGCTGGCGCACGGCACCGTGTCGCCGGCGAGCACCACCGAAGCCCCGGCGTGCTCGACGCGGAACGCCAGCGTGGGTTCCACCGGCCGGTGGTCGGTTGGCGCAGCGGTGATCAGCACGCCATCGCGATCCCAGACCGTGCCCGCGGTGAACTCGTGCACCTCCACGCGTGGCGGTTCGGTGATGTCGGCATGGTGGCCGACTCGATAGGAGATGTCCGGGGCCAGGGCGGCCAGGGTGGCCGCCACCACCGCCGCCGTGCCGGGCGGGCCGATGATCGGCAGGGGAGTGGGCACGAACGTGGTGATCCACCGGGTGGTGATGACGTCGGAGAGATCGGTGATGTGGTCGCTATGCAGGTGCGTCAGTAGCAGTGCAGTGAGGTTGGCGGCGCCGACCCCGGCCGCGGCCGCCCTCATCAGCACCCCGCGCCCGCAGTCGACGAGGAAGCTCTGATCCCCGGCTTTCACGAGCGTTGCCGGACCCGCGCGGTTGGGGTCGACCATCGGGCTTCCGGTGCCGAGCAGGGTGACGTTGATCATGGGTCATTTCTACCGCAGTGCGCCGAAACTCCGTGCCGCCGCGCCCGCCGATGCGGACGCGGCGAACTCGCTGCTTGACGGCGGTGGGTGCGTTTGCTGGCCGCGGGACTCGGGGTGTCGGCCAAGTTTAAGTTAACGTGAACACCTTTGCCATTTTCGCAAACTGATGTCTAACGTCCATCTCGATCGGTTACAAAGACGTCTGTGCACGGTTGGGCAGACGACCTCGGAGAGTGGCAACAGCAAAGTGGCGCAGACAGGCAGCGGGAACGGCCGGCGGACCAGACGGTCGGCAAACATCAGTCCTGATGAGACCCTATCGGACGACGCTGTCATCCGGCTGGCCGAAGAAGCGCTGAGCGTCGGGAAGCGAACTGTGGAGACCGGGCGCGTGCGGGTAAAACGCACGACCCGGGAGCGCACCGAGAAGGTCAACATCGGCCTCTCGCGGGAGACTGTTGATATTCGCCGCGTGCCCATTGGCAAACCTGTCAAGCGTCCGCCGAGGGTGCGGCAGACCGCCACCGAGATCATCATTCCGGTGGTCGAGGAGGTGGTCGTGATCGAACGGCGCCTGGTGCTCAAGGAGGAACTGCACATCCGCAAAGTGCGCTCGGTGGAGAAACACGTCGAGGAGGTCACCTTGCGGGAGCAGATCGCCACGGTCGACCGGGTGGCGTCACAGGGTTCAGTCGACGGTCCGGCCGGGGCCGTCCGCGCTGAAAGGCCGTCTCGCAGGCGACGGCCGACACAGAAGTAAAACAACAGAAACAAGAGAGAAGGAGCTGTTTTTCATGTCAAGCAATAGCCACGAGATCGTCGTCCTGTTCGACAAGGTCGCTGCCAGCCGTCGCGCCGAGAAGGCACTGGAGGCCGCCGGTTTCGCCGATCCCGATGTGAACACCCTTGATCGTGACGCGATCGTCAAGAGCGCCGGCCGTGCCGAGTTCGGGCCGGCCCTGTGGCGTTCGCTGTTCGGCAGTGAGGTCAAGCTGTACGAGGGCGCCGCATTCGAGAAGGCGCTCTCGACCGGCGGGGCGATCCTGACCGTGCGGGTCAAGGACGACGCCGAGGCCACCAAGGCCGAGGGCATCCTGGCCAAGCACAACCCGGTGGACCTCGAGGCCCGTGGCGCGGGCATCGTTGCCGAGCACAAGGCGCTCGGCGACGTCAAGGAAGAGGTTCTGCGGCTCGCCGAGGAGCAGCTCGAGGTCGGCAAGCGCAAGGTCGAGTCCGGCAAGACCCGGGTCCGCCGGTACGTGACCGAGCGTCAGGTCGAGGAGAAGGTCAACCTCACCGAGGTGCACGCCGAGGT
>CAMCWJ010000228.1 GCA_945882475.1 Bifidobacterium breve | reverse complement strand
AGCAGAATTCGGCCGGTGTCGCCCAGTTCGGCTTCAGCCCGGGCCACCGCGTTGCGCACCGCGGGGGCACGGGCGACGGCCGCCTTGTCGGTGACCTCGACGTTGATCAGGATCTGTGGAATCGACTGCATGGGCGCGGCCAGGGCCGCCAGCGACGACGAGGTCTGCACCATCCGCGACATCAATCGCAGACCGGTGAGAATACCGTCGCCGGTGGTTCCGAAGGCCGGCATCACGATATGACCGGACTGCTCGCCGCCGAGGGCGTAGTCGCCCGCCCTAAGCTCCTCGAGAACGTAGCGATCGCCAACACCCGTGGTGCGCAACGTGATTCCGGCATCACGCATCGCCAGATGAAGGCCCAGATTACTCATCACCGTCGCAACCACCGTGTTCGACGCCAGCTCTCCGGCCTCCTGCATAGCCAGCGCCAGCACCATCATGATCGCGTCGCCATCCACCACGCGACCTTCGGCGTCGACGGCCAGACACCGGTCGGCGTCGCCATCGTGGGCGAGTCCAAGGTGAGCGCCGTGTGCGACCACCGCGGCCTGCAGATGCTCGAGATGGGTTGAGCCACAATCGTCGTTGATGTTGAGCCCATCCGGTTCGGCGCTGATCGCGATGACCCGGGCGCCGGTGGCGGCGTAGGCCCGCGGAGCGGCGATAGAGGCCGCGCCGTTGGCGCAGTCGACGACGACGGTGAGGCCGTCGGCCCGGGTGGTCGCAGCCCGCGCCATGTGGTCCAGATAGCGCTCAAGTGCATCGGTGGCCGCGACCACCCGGCCGATCTCGGCTCCCACCGGCCGCAGGCCCGGACCCTGAGCGACCAGTTCCTCGATCCGGTCCTCGGCGGCGTCCGCGAGTTTGTGGCCGCCGCGGCCAAAGATCTTGATGCCGTTGTCGGGCATGGGGTTGTGCGACGCGGAGATCATCACGCCGAAGTCGGCGTCGTAGGCGGCGGTCAGAAAAGCCACCGCCGGGGTCGGAAGCACGCCGACCCGCAGCGCGTCCACCCCTTCACTGGTCACGCCGGCGATGACGGCCGCTTCCAGCATCTCGCCGCTGGCCCGCGGATCCCGACCGATCACCGCGACCCGACGCCCGGCGCCCGGGCGGGCAAGGCGGCGTGCCGCCGCCGACCCGAGCGCCAGACCGAGCTCGGCGGTCAGTTCCCGGTTTGCGATACCGCGAACACCGTCGGTCCCGAACAGTCGACCCATGACGCAGGCTCAGCGCTTGCTGTACTGCGGCGCCTTGCGGGCCTTCTTCAGGCCGTACTTCTTTCGCTCGATGGCACGGGGATCGCGGGTGAGGAAGCCCGCCTTCTTCAGCACCGGACGATCCTCGGGCTGCACCAGGATCAGTGCCCGGGCAATCGCGAGTCGCAGCGCACCGGCCTGTCCGGACGGGCCACCGCCGTCGAGGTGGGCGAAGATGTCGAAGCTGTCCACCCGGTCGACGGTCACCAGCGGAGCCTTGATCAGCTGCTGGTGAACCTTGTTGGGGAAGTACGCCTCCAGCGTGCGGCCATCGAGGTGGAACTTGCCGGACCCCGGCACCAGGCGCACCCGCACCACGGCCTCCTTGCGGCGGCCGACGGTCTGGATGGGCCGGTCGAGTACCACCGGCTCGCGGCGCTTGGGCTCGGGTGCGGCCTCGGGAACGTCGGCGGTCACCTCCGCGGTGGCCGTCTCGGGGGCGTCCTCAACAGCCGCCTCGACCGCCGCTTCGACCGTTTCCTCGGTCACTGGGTTTTCCTCGGTCACTGAGTTTTCCTCGGTCACTGGGCCACCTGCTTGATCTCGTAAGGAATCGGCTGCTGGGCCGTGTGGGGATGCTCCGGTCCGACATAGACCCGCAGCTTGCGCTGGATCTGCCGGCTCAGCTTGTTGTGCGGGAGCATGCCCACGATCGCCTTCTCCACCACCTCATCGGCGCGGTTGGCCATCAACTCGCCGATCGTGCGGGACCGCAGGCCGCCGGGATAACCCGAGTGCCGATAGGCCAGCTTGCTGTTGAGTTTGTCGCCACTGATGGCGACCTTGTCTGCATTGATGACGATGACGAAGTCGCCACCGTCGACATTCGGCGTGAACGTCGGCTTGTGCTTGCCCCGCAGCAGATTTGCTGCTGCGACGGCGAGCCGGCCGAGCACCACGTCGGTGGCGTCGATGACGTACCACGAACGTGTGGTGTCACCCGCCTTCGGCGTGTACGTAGGCACAGCGCTTACCTTCTTCTCTCTCGGGTTGGATCCCGGGCTGACCCGGGTGCCGGTCGGGGCCGATAGCGGTCGGACTTGATTCCCAGCGACCAACACTGACCCGGGATCCCGGCTTACCCCGCGGAGGAAACCCCGCGGCGTACCGCATGCCAACGGCTGAGCCTACCGGCCATGATCGGTGCAGGTCAAAACGCCCCGAGACGCGACCGATCCAGCTGCTGAGCGGCCCCGACGGCTCTCCTTCCGTCGGGACCGCACAGCAGCCGATCGGACCTCTAATTCGACGCCGGGCGCGTCGGTTCGGTTCCCGCCAATTCGCGTGCCGATCGGACGGCCTGCTCACAGGCGGCCCGGACGGCCTCGTCGCGGCCCGGTGCACTCTGACAGCCGATACACACCCGGCTCGACCCGGCCTGCACCACTGACCAGCGGATGACCCTGCCCGGTCGGATCTCGCGGTAGGTCACCGCCGGGCGGCCGGCCACCTGAGCGGTCGCATTGAAGTCGACGAACACCCCGGGTGGCTGGCCGGCGATGGCACCCGAGAGCACCTCGGCGGTCTTCGCCTGCGTGGTGCCGGGCGCGTAGGCCCAGGTGATGTGGAGGGCGGCGGCCGGATCGGCGGGCGAACCCACCTGCACGCGCCGAGAGCCCGGTCCCTCCGTGACACGCCGGGCCGTCCAGTCCGGGGGGACCTCGACCGCGACGCGGCCCTCCACCACGCTGACCACCCCGGCCTGCGGCCCAGGGGTGACGGCGGCCGGGCGGACCGCGATCCCGGCACCGAGGAGCAGCGCCGCCGCTGCTGCGCTCAACACCGCCGGCCGGCGCCACACGCGACGTCCGATAGCGTCCGTGGACTCCTGAGCCGGACTCTGCGGCGCCGGGGCGAGTTCGATGTTGTGCACAGTTCGCACCGTTATTCCGTTGTGCAACAGTGCTTTCCGAATCGCCGCGGCCGTCTGCGCGGCGCCCGGAACCTCGCCGGGTGCGTCGATGAACACCTCGGCACCCAGGGAATCTGCCCACCGCAGGGCGATCTCGGCGACCGCCACGACGTCGTCGCGACCCCGTACCACGAGCGCCCCGGCGCTGATCGCCGTCAGTTCGGCGTCGATTTCGATCACGACGGCGGGCCCGGCGGCCCGGGCTCTGATCACCTCGCCGCGAGTCCGCGCGACGACGGTGCCGGCCATCGGCAACGCCGCCGCGATCACCCGGTCCACCCGTGGCCGCGGCCACCGGGACGGGTGCACGACGACCAGTGATTCGACGCGGCGGCCCAGCGTCGCGGCGATCAGCGCGCGCAGGATTTCGGGCACCGCGATCGGCCGTCCGTCCAGAAGTGCCACCGGGTCGTCGATCGCCTCCAACGCGGCCCGCGCCATCGCCTCCTGCGCTGCGCGCATGCCCGGCCCTCGGACCGTCGCCGGGCCCACCTCCAGCAGCACCGCGGGGCACCGGATTGAGTCCACCCGGGGAACGCTAGGGCCACCTCGGTGGACGGCGTGGCCGCCATCCACAACCCCGTAAGGTCATGCAGGGGGTAGTTCCCGCGGAGCGAAGAGAGGTCCGGTGTCCACGCTGTCCGGCGATCGGGACTTCCGGCTCGGCCTGATCTTCGCGACCGGATCGGCCTTCACGTTCAGCCTGTCCGGCCCGTTCGCCAAGTCGCTACTGGAGGCCGGCTGGTCGCCGACCGCCGCGGTGTGCGCCCGACTTCTGGTCGGGGCCGTCGTGATGGCGCTTTTCGCCACTCTCGTCAAGCCCGCCTGGATGGCCGAGGCCTGGGCACACCGGCGAACCGTCCTGGCTTACGGGTTGATCCCAATCGCCGGGGCCCAACTGTGCTACTTCAACGCCGTGGCCCACCTGTCGGTAGGGGTTGCCCTGCTCTTGGAGTACACCTCCCCGATCCTGGTGGTGTTGTGGCTGTGGGTGACGACCCGCCGTCGCCCCGGGGCCATGACGCTGGGCGGAGTCGGGTTGGCGCTCGTCGGCGTGACCGTGGTGCTCGACGTCGGCAACGGCGCGCGGATCAGCGGGATCGGAGTGGTTTGGGGCCTGGCCGCGGCCGTCTGCGCGGCCTGCTACTACCTGATGTCGGGCCGGGCGGTCGCCGACGGGTCCGGACTCGGCGCCGTCGCCCTGGCCACCGGTGGACTGGTGGTCGCGGCGGTCGCCATCAGCGCGCTCGGCGCCACCGGGGTTCTACCGGTGACCTTCACCGCCAATGACGCGGTCATCGCCGGCACGGCGGTGCACTGGATCATTCCAGTGCTGATGGTGGGCGTGGTCGCCGCGGCGATCGCCTACACCCTGGGCATCGCCGGGGTGGCCCGGCTACGGCCCGGCTTCGCCTCGCTGCTGGGCCTGAGCGAGGTGCTGTTCGCCGTCCTCGCCGCCTGGGTCTTGCTCGGCGAGGCCATCAGCACCACCCAGGCGATCGGCGGCATCATCGTGCTGGTCGGTCTGGCGCTGGCGCGCCAAGGTCATCGCAGCGCCGAGGTCACCGCGGCCACCTGGCCCGACGTCGGTGCGATCGAGTTGGCGTACTCCCCACCGGTAACATCGTCCCGTGATCTCCAGACCCCTGTTGAGCCCGCTACGCCCCCTCGTCGCGATCACCCTCGTCGCGATGACCCTGGGCGCCCTGGCCGGTGGCGCCGTCGGTCTGGTTCCCGCACCCGTGGCGAGCGCCGCGGGATGCAATGACATTGAGGTGGTGTTCGCGCGCGGCACGAGCGAGCCGCCCGGAATCGGCCG
>CAMCWJ010000227.1 GCA_945882475.1 Bifidobacterium breve | reverse complement strand
GACGTGCGCAGGGTCCTACGCCGGATCTTCGGTCGCCCGGAACCGCAGCCCCAACCGATCGAGAACCAATTCTGGTACCGCTCAACGAAGTTCGTCATGCGCCACGCCGTACCGATCGGGCTGGCCGGAGTGGCACTGCTGGTGGTGCTGGGCGCGCCGTTCCTCGGGGTGCGCCCGGGATTCCCTGACGATCGGGTGTTGCCGAAGTCGGCATCAGCCCATCAGGTGGGCGACGTGTTGCGCACCGAGTTCCTCAGCGACGCCGACACCGCGGTGCCGATCGTCATCCCCGACGCGGTTGGCCTCGGCGGCGCCGAGATCGCGCGCTACGCCGCCGAACTCTCTCAGGTGCCCGGGGTCACCTCGGTGTCGTCCCCGCGCGGTGAGTTCGTCAACGGCAAGCCGGTCGGGCCGCCGACCGCCGCAACCGGCGAGGTGGACGGTTCCACCCTGCTCACCGTCGGCAGCGCGGAGCAACTCTTCACCCCGGCCTCCGAGGCCCAACTCGAACGACTCCACGCGGTGGCGACTCCGGGCGGCAGGGCGGTCGAGTTCGCGGGCCTGGCGCAGACCAATCGCGACAGCATCGACGCCATCACCTCCCGCCTGCCGTTGGTGCTCGGTCTGATTGCGGTGATCATGCTGGTGCTGCTGTTCCTGCTCACCGGCAGCGTGGTGCTGCCGATCAAGGCACTGATCCTCAACCTGCTGTCGTTGAGTGCGGCGTTCGGGGCGATGGTGTGGATCTTCCAGGAGGGGCACTTCGGGGCGTTGGGCACCACACCCACCGGCACACTGGTAGCGAACATGCCGGTGCTGCTGTTCTGCGTGGCCTTCGGACTGTCCATGGATTACGAGGTGTTTTTGATATCCCGCATCCGGGAGTTCTGGTTGGCCGGCGGCGCCGACAGTTCGAGCGCCCAGACGTCGGCAGACAGCGACGAGAGCGTGGCGTTGGGGTTGGCCCACACCGGCCGGGTGATCACAGCGGCAGCGTTGATCATGGCGATCTCGTTCGCCGCGCTGATCGCCGCCCAGGTGTCGGTGATGCGGTTATTCGGCACCGGGTTGACCCTGGCGATCCTGGTCGACGCCACCCTGGTGCGATTAGTACTGGTGCCCGCGTTCATGCACGTAATGGGCCGATGGAACTGGTGGGCGCCCAAACCGTTGGTGAAACTGCACAGCGTACTGGGAATCAGCGAAGCCGGCAGTACTCCGAAATCTGTTGCACCGCAGTGATATCTAGCCCAGGTAATCCGACTCAAGGACCAAGTCGGGCATCAAGGTCTGATACTCGACATGGGTTCGGTGCTCGACGGTCGTCCAGGTCCCGCCCTGCTGTTCGCGCATGAAGGCGCGGTAGTCGGGGGCGCCGGGAAACCCGACATTGTCGGCCACCACTACCGAGCCCTTGCGCAGCCAGTCACGGCCGACGATGGCTTGTAGATCTGCTAGGTAGGCGTTCTTGTCGTGATCGATGAACAGGAAGTCAAGGGTGCCGGGGGCGAACCCGTGCGTGGTCTGCAGTCGGTCCAGTGTGCGACCGCCGTCGCCGATGGTCCCGACGACGCAGGTGATGCGGTCCGCAACGCCGGCATGGATCCAGATTCTCTGCGCAACTTGGGCATTGGCCGCAGATAGCTCCACTGTGACCACTCGCGCCGATGGCGCGGCGGCGGCGATCCGCAACGCGCCGTAACCGCAGTAGGTGCCCAATTCCAAGGCCAGACGTGGATCCGCCCGGCGCACGGCTGCGTCGAGGAGCTTGCCCTTCTCGTCGCCGACGTTGACCAGGAACGACTTCTCGTAGGCAAATTTGTCAATGGTGGCCAGCACGTCACCGATGTCGCCGGAGCGGGCGTGGGCCTCTACGTACTCGGCCGCCGCGGCCTCTCGGCCGTCGCCCAACTGGCCGCTGCTGTTGAACTTGCGGATTCCGATTCCTGCCCGTAGCACCGACAGGCGCAGCATCGGCAGACGTTTGCGGAATCCCATGCGGCTACGCTACGTGAGTACGGCGCGGCAGTACGGTCAGGCATCGCCGAGACACAGAAGGTTCGGGGTGGAGATGGTGCCACGGGATACCGCGCGTCGGCATGGCGGGCGTACGTTCCTGGCCCTCGGTTACGGCCTGGTGTGCCACCTGGTGTTCGTGCTCAGCGTTGTCACCATGATGATCGCGATGTTCTTCGGCATGAGTCGCTCGCTGGGCGCGGTGCCCGCGCCGTGGACCTGGGTCGCCAACGCCGCGTTGCTGATCCAGTTTCCGCTTGTCCACTCGCTGCTACTCACCACCCGGGGCAGGGCTGCGCTGGCGCGTATGGCGCCGGTGGGCACTGGCGCAACCCTGTCGAGCACCACCTATGTGACGATCGCCGCACTGCAGGTTTTCCTGCTGTTCGCGTTCTGGACGCCGACCGCGACGATCTGGTGGCAGGCCGGTGGAGTTTTGCAGGTGATTCTGTGTCTGCTCTACGCGGCATCGTGGCTGTTGCTCGGCACGTCGATGACCGATGCGGGACTCGCTCTGCAAACCGGAAGTCTCGGGTGGGTCGCGTTGCTTCGCGGCCGCAAGCCGGCCTATCCGCCGATGCCGCAGACGGGGTTGTTTCGGATCACCCGTCAGCCGATCTATGTGGCCTTCACGCTGACGCTGTGGACCGTCCCGACGTGGACGCCCGACCAATTGGTGGTCGCCGTCACACTGACGACCTACTGTCTGATTGCGCCACTGTTCAAAGAGGCCCGATTCCGGCGAATCTACGGGTCAGCTTTCGAGAACTACGCGCGTACCGTCCCTTACTGGTTTCCCTTTCGGCGAAAATCGCGTTGAAACAGGCTGATTGGCTTTGGTGTCAGGTATCCGTAAGAGCGCTCCGCGTCGAACACGGGCATACTGGAAAGAGTGTCGAGCAAACCTGTGCCGGAGTCCGACCGGCGAACCAGCACGATCGCGGGCGTTCAGGGCGCACTGCCCGAACACCGCTACAGCCAAGCCGAGATAACCGACGCCTTCCTGGCTAAGCCGGAGTTCGCCGCCCACGAGGAAATCCTGCGGAGCCTGCACCGCTCCGCCAAGGTCTCGCATCGCAACCTGGTGTTGCCTATCGACGCGTACCCCGGCCTGACCGACTTCGGTGCAGCCAACGACCTGTTTATCGAGCATGCGGTGAACCTGGGTTGCGAGGCGGTCTCCGCCGCTCTCGACGAGGCCGGCCTGCAACCCGGCGACGTGGACGCCATCTTCTCCACGACGGTGACGGGAATCATGGTTCCCTCACTGGAGGCCCGGGTGGCCAGCAGGTTGGGCCTGCGATCGGATGTGCGCAGGATTCCGATGTTCGGGCTGGGTTGCGTGGCCGGCGCGGCGGGTGTGGCCCGGCTGCACGACTACCTGCGCGGCGCACCCGACGACGTGGCGGTGTTGTTGTCGGTGGAACTGTGCTCGTTGACCTTCCCCGCGCTGAAATCTGAGATCGCCGGCTGGGTTGGCAGTGCGCTGTTCGGCGACGGTGCCGGTGCGGTGGTGGCGGTAGGCGAACGCCGCGCGCGCCTGATCGGCGCGACGGGGCCGGAAGTCATCGACTCCCGCAGTCACCTTTACCCGGACTCGTTACGCACGATGGGCTGGGATGTCGGATCGACCGGGCTGCAACTGGTGCTTTCCGCCGACGTGCCCGAGGTGGTGAGTAGGTACCTGCGCGGTGACGTCACCGGGTTCCTCGGCGCACACGATCTCACCATCGACGACATCGGCACCTGGGTCAGCCACCCCGGTGGGCCCAAGGTGATCGAGGCCATCGTTGACAGCCTTGATCTGCCCGATGATGCCCTTGAACTCACCTGGCGCTCCCTGGCAGACGTCGGCAATTTGTCGTCGTCGTCGGTGCTGCATGTGCTGCGCGACACCATTGCCAAACGCCCGGCCCCCGGACCCTCCGTGATGATGGCCATGGGTCCTGGATTCTGCTCGGAATTGGTTCTTCTGCAATGGCATTGATGGTTCACCTTCCATGATGTGGTACGTGCTGTTGATCGCTGTGGTCGCCGTCGAGCGGGTAGCGGAGTTGGTCGTCTCCAAGCGCAACCTGGCATGGAGCCTGGAGCGCGGCGGCGTGGAGGTCGGTGCCGGCCACTACCCGGCGATGGTGGTCCTACACACCGGTCTGCTGGTGGGCTGCCTGGTCGAGGTGCTGGTGCTGAATCGTCCTTTCCTGCCGGCCCTGGGCTGGCCGATGCTGGCGATTGTGGTTGCGGCACAGGCACTGCGCTGGTGGTGCATCACCACACTGGGGCCGCAGTGGAACACCCGGGTTGTCGTCGTCCCCGGTGCCCAGCGCGTCTCCGGCGGGCCCTACCGGTTTCTGTCCCATCCCAACTATGTCGCCGTGATCGCCGAGGGCATCGCGCTGCCACTGGTGCACTCCGCGTGGATCACCGCGCTGGTTTTCACGGTGCTCAACGCGGCCCTGCTGGCGACGCGGATCAGCACGGAGAACACCGCATTGGCGAGGTTGACGTGATCGATCTCATCGTCGCCGGCGGCGGCCCCGCCGGCCTCGCCACCGCCACCGGGGCCGCGCGGGCCGGCCTGGAAGTGGCCGTCATCGACCGCAGGTCCGGACCGATTGACAAGGCCTGCGGCGAGGGCCTCATGCCGCACACCGTCAAGCAACTGGCCAAACTCGGTGTGACAGCCGAGGGCAAGCCGTTCAGCGGCATCACCTACCAGGACTCCAGACACCGCGTCCGGGCTGACTTCCGGGCGGGTCAGGGCGTGGGCATGCGGCGCACCGCACTCTACGAAGCGCTGTTCGATGCCGCATCGTCGGCCGGGGTCCGGATGGTCCACAGCGACATCGGCGAGGTCACCCAGAACGGGTCGTCGGTTCGGTGCGCCGACCTGGAAGCCCGCTACCTGGTTGCTGCAGACGGTCTGCATTCACCCATCCGGCGGTCCCTCGGACTGAACCTGCCCAGCCATGGTCGGCGCCGG
>CAMCWJ010000226.1 GCA_945882475.1 Bifidobacterium breve | reverse complement strand
CCCAGGCTGCGGGCGTCGCGGTGGCCGACGACGCCGATCCGTCGTCGGTGTCCGCGGAGCAGACGGCCCAGACAAGTCCGAACCAGACCGGCCCAGCCCGATCGGGCCGAGCGGCCCAGCCCGTCACCGGCCGCGCAGCGCGGGCCTCGTCGGCCCCGGTAGGGGAATCCGCCGTGCCGGAATCAGGGGTACTGGCCGCGGAGGCTGGCGCGGGTGCGGACAGGCCCGCCCGCGCCGCGGCGAGGGCGGCGGCCGTCGCTGCGGTGGGCGGTTCGGACACCCCAGCCGGCACAGCCCGGCGCGGCAAGGCCGGACGCACACCAGCCGTGACCGCCGCCAACGACCAGGCTCCGGCCGCTGAAGCGGCGACCGGTCGCGCGGAGGTGACCCCGGAGGCGCGGATCGAGCAGGACGTTAGCGCCCTGGTCGGCGATCAGGGTGCTGCCGCCGTCGCTGTTGCGGGTCCCCTCGCAAGCACCGAATCCGCAACCGCGGCACCGACGCGGGCCCGCGCGGTGGCCGCCGTGGCAACAGTGAGTGTGCCGATCGGTACGGCGGCGGCGACGTCGGTCATCGACTGGTTCTCCGCCCTGGTGGCTCCGTTCCAGGCCCTGCTGGAGGGGGTCGCGTTGCTGGTGCGTCGCACCTTCTTCAACCAGGCGCCGTACCTGACTCCGCTACAGACCACCGGCCAGCTCGCGGGGCCGATCAACGGCACCCTCGGCGCGGTCGACCCCGAAGGCGATCCGATCACCTACCGGGTGACTGCGGCACCCGAGTACGGCAGCGTCGAGATCGGCGCTGACGGCAGTTACACCTACACCCCGGGCGAGGGGTTCACCGGCATCGACAACTTCAACGTCGCCGCCACCGACACCGGTTTCCACATCAACCTGCTCGACCTGTTCCGGGCCGAGAGCACCGAGGCCTTCATCCAGGTGGCGCAGAACCCGACGCGGCCGATGCTGACCTTCACCTTCGTCTACGGCACCGGCTCGCAATACTGGACGCCGCAGGCCCGCAGCGCACTGCAGACGGCGGCAACGCTGCTTGCCTCCCGCCTCGTCGTCACCGCGCCCACCACCATCACCTACGACGTCACCGCCCAGAACTCGATACTGTCGTCGACTCTGGCGACCGCCGGCAGTAATCTCACCGGCACCGACCCCGGTTTCTATGCCACCGTGGTGGAGAAAAAGATCCAAACGGGCGTCGATTCGAACGGCTCGGACGCCGACGGCGAGATCGAATGGAACTTCGGGCCGTCCTGGGCGCTGGGGAACTCCGTCGGTGGCCTGCAGTACGACTTCACCTCCACCGCGATGCACGAGTTGCTGCACACCTTCGGCTTCCTGTCCTATGTCGACCGGCCAGGCGCGAACACCGGGCAGACCTGGACGACTTTCGACAGCTTCATCGTCACCTCGGGCAGTAACCCGGTGATCAGTCCCTCCGACTTCCGCTGGATCACCGCCTACAACCCGAATCTGACCGGCGGCAACGGCGGCCTGTACTTCGGCGGCACCAATGCCGTCGCCGTGTACGGCGGCCTCGTCCCGCTACACACACCGAACCCCTGGCAATCCGGTAGCTCGATTTCCCACCTCGACGAGTCCACCCCGTCATCCGGCACGCACCTGATGAACCCGACAGTGAGCACCGGGCTTGGCATCAGGGAACTCAGTCCGATGGAACTGGCGATCCTGAAAGACCTCGGTTACAACGTGACCGAGACACCGCCGGTAGCACTGTTTTTCGTGGTGTTCGGACTAGTCCGGCGCCGCAAGACCACGCAGCGCTGAGCCGTCGACGAGCTCCGGCCCGGCGGGCGGTTTAGAAGATCCGGAGCCAATCGACCAGCATCTGGCACGGGTAGTTGCCCGGCGCCGCATCCTTGCCGCCGGTGCCACCGACGGCGACATTGAAGACCGGTTTCATTAAGAAGCCGGGATCGTTGAACGCCCAGTCGTCGAGGGAAAACGCCGGAACCTCGAAGTACGGCTCCATACCGGGTTCGTAGTCCAGCCAGAAGTACATCCCGGAGGTGTTCCACGTCATCCGCCAGCGGTGCCACGCCTCGTCGACCGGGATCGGCATCGTGGCGAACTCCGTGCCGTCGAGTCGGGCGTGAATGGTGGTGCCCGATGGCCACTCCATGTTGCCGTACCACTCGATGAGATCGACCTCGCCGCCACGTGGTTTGTTCTCGTTAACGACCCACCAGGCCGGCCATGCCCCAGGGGTGAGGCACTCCATCTTCACGCGGGCCTCGAAGGTGTGGTTGATCCCGACCCCAATGGTTCCCATGACCTTGCCGCTGACGTATTTTCCGTTCGCCTCGCGAGTGGCGCGGATGACGAGGTTTCCGTTTCCGTCGAGGAAGACGTGTTCGCGGTCGTCGCGGTACTGACCCATGTTCTCGGGCCGGTCCCAGAACACCGGGTTCTTGATGAGTTCGCGTCGTTGCGCGATCTGCCACCGGGCCGGGTCCGGGGCCGAACCGGCCGGACCATCGAACTCGTCGCCGGTGAACACCGGCATCGCGACCTCGGGGGCGGGCGGCGCGCCGGGCGGCGGTGGCGGGGCGCCGGGCGGGGGCGGCACGGGCGGTGCGTCCGGCGCCGCCGGATTGGCACCCGCCGTCGGCGTCGAGAGGGCAGCAGCCGCCACTCCGAAACCGGCCATCTTCATCACGTTGCGGCGATCCACTGACATGGCTCCCTACTGTAGGGGCAGTGGGCCGCCGTGAAAACATGCCGTACCCCATATGCGCCCTACCAGCAATGCCGCAGCACCCGGAAAGTACGGGATTGATGCAGCGATGATGCCCAGCCGGCAAATTTCAACGGGCCAGGGTCACTGGGCCCCGTCAGCCACGTCTGCGGCATCATCACCGGCTGTGGCCGTCTCGGCACTGGCATCGAGCACGCTCACGTCGATCCCGTAGGGCAGGAAACGCACGCCCCGGTTCGGGTCGGTGTTGTGCTTGTTGGCCCGCAGTGCCTCAAGTTCATTCTTGTAGACCTGCTCCACCTGGGCCTTACCGGTGGCGTCGGCGATGTAGACAGCCCACACGCCGTCGCCGGCCTCACCGGCGGTCTCGGGTTGGGGGCGGGGCCGCGGCGTGGGCCGGGTGAACTGGTCGAACAGCATCCCGAAGCCACCGGCCTGAGGAGAGTTGTTGAGCAATCGCCCGAAGGCGTCCCGGAGGCCTTCGCCCGCCTCCCGCACGACGCGGTCGAGATCCTCAGGGTCGAAGCCGAACGGCCCGTTGTTTTCCATACCAGACAGTGTGCGCCGAGTTTGCTGCCCGTGTCGATGATCAGCGGTTAGCTGGCAGCGAAACTTCTGCGAAACCCTCAGCTCGCATCGGCTGGCGACTGGTTCACAGCACCGTCAGCGGCAGCGAACGGCGCGGCTCGAACTCGAAGGTGGCGCCCAGGCTGAACTTGGTCACCTCAACCTCGGGTGAGTCTTTGCCCGGGGTGTCGGTGCGCTCGAACTCGGCGGTCCAGTCGGTGGCGGTTCCGTCGATCCGGACTCGCAGGTGCGGGTCAACGGCGGTTGCGATGGCCTGCAGCGGCTCGGTGGACGCCGGAGAGCACAGCGAGATCCAGGCTCCATCGTTGTGTGCGGGTGAGGGGCGAACCTGAAGCCCGCCCCCGTCGATCTCCGCGACGACATAGCCCGCCGGGTTGAGCAGTGGATGAACGCGCAGCACATCGGTCAGGCCGTCGACGTCGGCGGGCAACTTCAGTGCCCGCCGGATGCGCTCGGCGGCCACCCCGGCGATGCCGGTGAGCTGCTTGGTGCAAATCGAGGTCGCCAGGTCGGTGTTGTCGCCCGCCCGCGCGCGCACCGCGATCCCGAACGAGAGGTTCAGCAGGTGCATCTGCAGGCACACCTCGTCGGCGATGCGCACCAGCGCCGAGTGCGAGAACGCGCCGAAGTCCACATCCGACAGCAGCGGTCCGGAATAGTCGGCCTTACCTTCGCCGTCGGGGTCGATCGATGCCAGTTCCCAGGTGGCTGCTTTCGTCGCGGCGATAACCGCAAGGGCAGGAATCGGTTTCGCCTCCGGGTACGACTCATCGATGATGACGGTCCACGCGCAGTGCGGCTTACGGTCGACCGGCGTGCGCGGGGGCCGATGGATGGGCCGTACCTGCGCGTGCGGGTTGGTGGCCACCGCGGTCGCGTCGAAGGTGGGGTCCTCGATGTCGTGGCACATGCCCTGGACGTAGTCCGGTCCCATCGGTTCCACGTCGAGCAGGGCGCCGCAGTGGTCAAGGTGGAACTCGCCGTGCCAGCGGTCGTGCACGGTGTAGCGGAAGTCCATGAACTGCGGCGGCGCGCCGATGTCGAACTGCAGGCCCTTGAAGATGGTGATGATGTCATCGCCTTCGTAGCGCAGGGCTTTCTGCATGCGCCGGGTATAGAGCGGGCTGGCGCCGGCCCACTCCTCGATCGCGATCTGCAGCATCTCCGCACGCCCGAAAGACTGGATGCACCAAGCCTTTCCGGACCGGTCGATCAGCTGGCCGATCAGCAGGAGTTCGGGTACCAGAACAGCCAACTCAGCGCGGGACAGCGCGGCAAAACGACTCTGCGGTTGGCTCACTCGTCAAAACCTAGTCCAGACCCGACTGGTGTGTTGCAATGTCCGGCATGGCTGATCTGGAGACGATCGAGGAAATCAAACGCGTGAAGTACCGCTACCTGCGGGCATTGGACACCAAGCACTGGGATGATTTCGCCGACACCCTGACCGAGGACATCGTCGGCGCCTACGGATCGTCGCTGGGCAAGGAACACCGCTTCACCAATCGCACCGACCTGGTGGAGTTCATGCGGACCTCGATGCCGTCGAACGTGCTCACCGAGCACCGGGTGACCCACCCGGAGATCACCGTCAACGGTGACGAAGCCGAGGCAACCTGGTATCTGCAGGACCGCGTGATCGTTCCGGAGTTCAACTTCATGCTGTTCGGTGCGGCGTTCTACC
>CAMCWJ010000225.1 GCA_945882475.1 Bifidobacterium breve | reverse complement strand
GCACGTCCACCGCGTCAGGGTCGATCTGCTCCATGTCGATGACGTCGTCGCGACCGGCCGGGATCTTCAGCGTCCGGCTGTCGCCGCCGCCGAGGACCAGGGTCTGCAGCCCCATCCTGCTCGCCGTCGTCAGATTCGCGGGGTCGGTGATCACGTCGGTGATCCCGCCCAGCCGGACCGCGGCGGCGAGGTCGGCGTCCGGCGGTATCAGCACCGCCACGGCACCGAGTCGCGACAGCGCGGCGATCGCGACCAGGGCACTGGGCCGGGTGTCCATCAGCACGCCGACCCGGGTGCCCTGCCGCACGCCCACCTTAATCAGGCCGCGCACCACGTTGTTGATGCGCTGATCGACTGCCCGGTAGGTGTGGACGCGTCCTTCGAAGAGCAGGAATTCACCATCCGGCGCGGCGTCGGCCTGCTCGGAGATGATGCGGCCCAACGAGATTCGGGTGTGATCGTTGACCTGGCCGAGGCGGACCAGGCGCGGCAGCGTGCGCACGGTCTCCACCGCCAGCGTGCGTACCGACTTGTTGGCACTGTTGACGGCCTCGGCGGCGCCGCGGGCCAGCGACACCGCGAGTTCGGATGCCTCGGCGACCCCGTGCATGACCCGCGAACTCATCGCGACGCCGGATGCATCCGGGGCGGCCGGGGCGTCGGGCATAGGGTCGACGTTCGACGGGCGCGGGTCCTGACCGGACAGCCACCGAACCCAGCCGGCCACCGTGGGCCAGGTGAGGGTGGCGGCCTTGGAACCGACCACCAGACCGAAGTGCCCGGCCCGGATCATCACCTCGTACACCTCGGCCTTGGGCGCGGCCCGCTTGATGCCGCGCACCGACGCGGGCTGGCCGATGTCGTCGACCTCGCCGACGAACGCCAGCACCGGGCAGGTGATGTCGCTCAACGTCACCAGCTGCCCGTTGATCGCGAAGCCGCCGGTCATCATGCGGTTGTGCGTGACGAACTGGCGCAGCAGTTCTGAGACCGCCGGCCCGGACCAGGCGATCCAGCCGTCGCTGTCCAGGAAGCGGCGCTGATCCTCGCGCGGGAGCAGCGACTCGCGGTCGTGCAACTGCAGCAGGAATTCGAGGCGGCCCTTGACGGTCTTGAGCGGGTCGAGCATCTGAAAGCCGGTGCGCGCCAGCCAACCTGGAATGTCGACACGGTTGAACACATGGTCGGCCAGGAACTCCGCGGCGACCACGCCCATATTGGCTGGGATGCCCATCGGCAATGCGGCCAGGGTGTCCACCGGCGAGCCGAACGCCACCACGCTGGCGATGTCCTTGGAGCGGCGATAGGCGGCGGTCTGGTAGCTGAACATGCCGCCCTGGGAGTAGCCGGCCAGGTGCACGCTCTTGCCGGTGGTGTCCTTGACGGTGTCGATGGCCTGACTCAATGCCACGATGTGGTCGGTCAGGGTGCGCTCCATACCGCCCTCGACCTCGTCCGGCGATCCGTAGTCGATCACCCACGTGTCAAGGCCGGCCGCGTGCAGAATGCCCACCGCGCCGTCCTCACGGCTGACGTCCCACATGTCCGCCGACATCATCATCGGGTGCACCATCAGCACCGGCGGTCCGGCCGGGGTGGCGCCGGGACGGTTGTCCGGCGGCAGGTAGCGCCGGAGCTTGTACATGGGCGTGCTCTCGACGATCTGGAATGGCGAGGGCTTCGAACCGGTCTCAAGTCCGCCCAGGCGGGCAACCTCGTAGCCGTTTTGTGCCGTGGCCACCAGGCGTTCCAGCGGCTTGGTGAGTGCCGAGAAGAGATTCAGATCCGCCATTGCTCCCTGCCGAAACGTCCTGCTGCGCAGTCCCCGCCAGCCCGCTCATCATGGCACACCGCGATCCGACCGAAGGAGGCCTTCACCGGTCTGCCCGACCGGGGCCCGGCCCGGCGCAGAAGGTGCCCGCGCGGCACTATCGTTCTCGCGGTGGCACACCTGCTCGGCGCCGAAGCACTGCATCTGGAGTATCCGACGCAGGTGGTTTTCGATGCGGTGACCCTCGGGGTCAACGAGGGCGACCGGATCGGTGTCGTCGGCCGCAACGGCGAGGGGAAGTCCAGCCTGCTGGGCCTGCTCGTGGGCCGGATCACCCCGGACTCCGGACGGGTGACCCGCCGGGGCGGATTGCGGGTGGCCGCACTCGACCAGGCCGATACCCTCGACCCGCAGCGCACCGTCGCTGCGGCACTGGTGGGCGACCGGCCCGAACACGAGTGGGCCGGTGACCCGCGGATCCGCGACGTAGTCGGGGGGTTGGTCGCCGACCTCGACTGGCAGGCGCCGGCGGGCGCGCTGTCCGGCGGTCAGCGCCGCCGGGTTCAGCTCGCGGCGCTGCTGATGGGCGACTGGGACGTGATTGCCCTCGACGAGCCGACCAACCACCTCGACATCGAGGGCATCACCTGGCTGGCCGAGCATCTGCGGACCCGATGGGCCCGCAACGCCGGCGGGCTGCTGGTGGTCACCCACGACCGCTGGTTCCTCGACGAGGTCGCCACCACCACCTGGGAGGTGCACGGCGGCGCGAGCGGGAGCATCGTCGAGCCGTTCGAGGGCGGGTACGCCGCCTATGTGCTGGCGCGGGTGGAGCGCGACCGCCAGGCCGCCGCCGTGGAGGCCAAGCGGCAGAACCTGATGCGCAAGGAACTGGCCTGGCTGCGGCGCGGCCCGCCGGCGCGGACCTCCAAGCCGAAGTTCCGCATCGATGCCGCCAACCAGTTGATCGCCGACGTACCGCCAATGCGCAACGGCCTGGAGTTGGCCCGACTGGCGACCGCCCGGCTCGGCAAGGACGTCATCGACCTGCTGGACGTGTCGGTGTCCTACCCGGGCGTCAATGGGGCCGACCGTCCGGTGCTACGCAATGTCGAGTGGCGGATCGCCCCCGGCGAGCGCACCGGAATCGTCGGCGCCAACGGCGCGGGAAAGTCGACGCTGCTGGGCCTGATCGCCGGCACCGTCACACCGGACAGCGGTCGGGTCAAACGGGGCAAGACGGTGCGACTGGCGATGCTGGATCAGCAGGCCGGCGAACTGGCCGAGATTGCCGGTGACATGGTGCGCGAGGTGATCGGCCGACTGAAGGCCGGCTACATCGTCGAAGGCAAGGAGCTCACCCCGGCACAGTTGCTAGAGCGCCTGGGCTTTCGCCGCGAACACCTGTCGGCACGGGTGGGCGAGCTCTCCGGCGGCCAGCGGCGGCGGCTGCAGCTGATGCTGACCCTGCTCGCCGAACCCAACGTGCTGGTGCTCGACGAACCCACCAACGACGTCGATATCGAGATGCTCTCCGAGACCGAGGATCTGCTGGATTCCTGGCCCGGGACGCTGATCGTGGTGTCCCACGACCGGTACCTGCTGGAGCGGGTCACCGATCAGCAGTACGCGATCCTCGACGGCCGGTTGCGGCACCTGCCCGGCGGCATCGACGAGTATCTGCGCCTGGCCGCGCACCGGACCGAACAACCGGTTCGCACCGCGGGGCAGGCCCCCTCGGCCGGGCTGGCCGGCGCCGAGTTGCGCAACGCGCAGAAGGAGATCATGGCACTCGATCGCGCCCTGGCCAAGCTGTCCGAGCGCATTAATGCCAAGCATGTCCAACTCGCCGAGCATGACCAATCCGATCACGTGGGAATCAGCACGCTGTCGTCCGAACTGCGTGATCTGGAAGCCGAACTGACCACCAAGGAGAACCGGTGGATGGAGTTGTCCGAGCTGGCCGAATCAGGCGGCTGACCCGGCCGCAACGGTCTCGCTCATCGGATATCGGCGGACCAGGAGCAGACCGGTGATCGCGACAAGCCCGGCGAGCAGGATGCTTCTGCTTACCCCGGTCTGATGGGCGATGAGTCCGAAGCCGAAACTTCCCAGTGCCATGGACCCTTGAAGCACGAGCGCGTAGAACGAGGTCATCAATCCACGCAGGGGTTCGGGCGTGGCGATCTGGACCGCAAACTGATTGGTGATGCTCACCATGCTCCATGAGAGCCCGAGGAACAGCAGAAACGTCGCGTCGAACAGCATGCTGTCCCACTGGCTGATGCCGATCACCGCCAGGGAGAAGACGGCGACCGGGACGGTCGACAGTGCGCCAAACCGGAAGCGGCGCCGCAGAATCGGCATCAACGCTCCCCCGGCGGCCGTCCCGATGCCCAGTGCGGCCAACAACCCGCCGTAACCGATCGGGCCGGTCTGGATGTTCTCCTTGGCTTCCAAGGGCAGGAGTCCCAGCACGCCACCGCAGGGGGCCATCAGTAGCGCGCACCGGATCATCGGTCCGTGGAGCTGAGGCGACCGCCGCAGATATGCCCAACCTTCCCGCAGCGACTGGGTCGGGGTGACGGCGCAGCCGTCGTCGGAGTCGGAGTCGGCACCGCCGACGGGAACGCCGAGCTTCGGCACGGTCTTCAGCGTCAGGATCATGACTAGTTGCGACACCGCGCTGGTGAACAGGACGACCGCGGTTCCGAAGTACCCCATCAGGTAACCACCCAGGACGGGACCCGCGGCGCGGCCGAGGTCGCTGCTCAGAGAGTTGAACGAAATGGCCGCAATGAGATTGTCTTTCGCGACCATGTCCTGCAGGAACGGCTTCCAGGCCGCCTGCTGGACCACGACCCCGACCCCGAACAGAAACATCGTCGACAGCAGCAGCAGCGGAGTGAATTCCAGACCGCCGTACAGCGCGATGACACCCATCAGCCCGGTCACCGCAAGCATCCAGACCTGTGCGGCGAGCAGCAGCGTTCGGTGACCCAGTGCATCCGAAGCGATGCCGACCGGAATGCTGAAGATGATGAAAGGCAGACTCATCACCGTCTGCACCATGCTGACCAGTAGGGGACTGTCGGTCAGCGACGTCATGGTCCAGGAGACGCCGAGCATCAGCATCACCAGGCAGAGGTTGAAGATGAGGTTCGCGCCCCAAAGGTCCCGGAACTGCCGCTGCGCGAACAGTTCGTACCCCGAGCCGCGCAACCTCAACGCTCCAGCTGCGTGCGCAGCGCGGCTGC
>CAMCWJ010000224.1 GCA_945882475.1 Bifidobacterium breve | reverse complement strand
ACGCATCCGCGGTGACGTATCCGGTCAGCAGATCGCCGTCGCGCGTCCAGTCCAGGCGTTGAAGTTCGCGGATCGTGGTGGCACCGGGCCGATGCCGACAGAACGCCGCGAAGTCGTGCAGCCCCAACAACTCTCGCGACGCAACGGCCATGGCATCGACATCCAGTGGCCGGGGCCACGGCGTGACGAAGCGGGACTGCTGTGGTTCGGCCCCGAAGGGCGCCAGCGTCAGCCGATAGCAGTAATGGCGCCGCAGTGCCGAGAAGCGGGCGTCGAAACCCGCCGCGGCCCGGCTTATCCGTCGAACGCGGACGTCGGCGGGCAGCAGTTTGGCCAGTCTGCGCACCAGTGGGCCGAACTCCTCATCCCCGGCGCGCACCTGCCGCGGGTAGGCGTTCATCAGAGCCTCCGAGGGCACGTCCACATGGGCCACCTGGCCGGTAGCGTGCACGCCACTGTCGGTGCGTCCCGCCGCGAAAAGCCGCACCGGTGAACGCAGAATCGTCGACAGTGCCTCGTCCAACACCCCGGCAACGGTGCGGTGCCCGTCTTGGAGGGCCCAGCCGGTGAAATCTGTTCCGTCGTAGGCGATCTCAAGCCGTAGCCGGACCGGCGCCATGTCAGGCGTCGTCAGGCTCGGCCTGCTCCTCGGCGATCTCGGCCTCGGCGTCTGCGGTCTGGGCGTCGGCGATGGCGCCGTCCTCGGCCTCAAGCTCCTCGAGTGGGGTCTCCTCGGCGGCGACGGCGGCGACGGGGGCGGCGGCCTTCTTGGCGGCCTTGGTGGCCGCGCGGCGCGCACGGTCGGCCTCGGAGGTCACCGTCTTCTCACGAACCAGTTCGATCACGGCCATCGGGGCGTTGTCGCCCTTGCGTGCCTCGACCTTGATGATCCGGGTGTAGCCGCCCTCGCGATCGGAGAAGAACGGACCGATCTCGGCGAACAGGGTGTGCACCACGTCCTTGTCGCGGATCTTCTTCATCACCTCACGCCGGTTGTGCAACGTGCCTTTCTTGGCGTGAGTGATCAGCTTCTCGGCGTACGGCCGCAACGCCCGGGCCTTGGGCTCGGTGGTCTTGATCCGACCGTGCTCGAAGAGCGAGGTGGCCAGGTTGGCCAGGATCGCCTTCTGGTGCGAGGACGAACCGCCGAGGCGGGGGCCCTTGGTGGGCTTGGGCATTGCAATCTCCTAGTTGGGCCGATCCCCGTATCAGGTAGGACCGGGCAGGGATTAGAGCTGTTCGGTTTCGGCGAAATCCTGGTCGGTGTCGAGGTCATAGCTGGCGTCACTGGTCCAGGTACCGGTCGCCACGTCGTAGCCGGCCACCTCGGACGGATCGAAACTGGCGGGTGAGTCCTTCAGCGAGAGGCCGAGTTGGTGCAGCTTGATCTTCACCTCGTCAATGGACTTCTGCCCGAAGTTGCGGATGTCCAGCAGGTCGGACTCGGTGCGGCCGACCAGTTCGCCCACGGTGTGAACGCCCTCGCGCTTGAGGCAGTTATAGGACCGCACGGTCAGGTCGAGGTCGTCGATCGGCAGCGCGAACGCCGCGATGTGGTCGGCCTCGTGCTGCGACGGGCCCATCTCAATGCCCTCGGCCTCAAGGTTGAGTTCCCTTGCCAGACCGAACAACTCGACCAGCGTCTTGCCGGCAGACGCCAGCGCGTCACGCGGGCTGATTGAGTTCTTGGTCTCGACGTCGAGGATCAACTTATCGAAGTCGGTGCGCTGCTCGACGCGGGTGGCCTCGACCTTGTAGGTCACCTTGAGCACCGGGGAGTAGATCGAGTCGACCGGGATACGGCCGATCTCGGCTCCGGAGGCCTTGTTCTGCACGGCCGGAACGTAGCCGCGGCCGCGTTCGACGATGAGTTCGACCTCGAGCTTGCCCTTGTCGTTGAGCGTCGCGATGTGCATTGACGGGTTGTGCACCGTCACGCCGGACGGAGGAACGATGTCACCGGCGGTGACGGCACCCGGTCCCTGCTTACGCAGGTACATGGTGACCGGCTCGTCCTCGTCGGAGGACACCACCAGACCCTTGAGGTTGAGGATGATGTCGGTGACGTCTTCCTTGACGCCGGGCACGGTGGTGAACTCGTGCAGCACGCCGTCGATTCGGATGCTCGTCACGGCCGCGCCCGGGATGGACGACAGCAACGTGCGGCGCAGCGAGTTACCAAGGGTGTAGCCGAATCCCGGCTCCAACGGTTCGATGGTGAACTGGGAGCGGTCCTCGGCGACGACCTCTTCGCTGAGTGTGGGGCGCTGAGAAATCAGCATCTTCTTCTCGTATCTCCTTCTCGGCACCCACTATTTGATGCCGTTGGGTAAACAGCGGAACGGTTGTTCCGCTACTTCGAATAGAACTCGACGATGAGCTGCTCGCTGAGCGGCACATCGATCTGGGCGCGTTCGGGCAGCTGGTGTACCAGGATGCGCTGACGTTCGCCGATCACCTGCAGCCAGGACGGGATCGGGCGGTCCCCGGCGGTCTCCCGCGAGATCTCGAACGGCAGTGTGTTCAGCGACCTGTTCCGGATGTCGATGATGTCGTACTGCGCCACCCGGTAGCTCGGGACGTTGACCTTGACTCCGTTGACGGTGAAGTGTCCGTGGCTGACCAGTTGGCGGGCCATCCGGCGGGTGCGCGCCAGACCGGCGCGGTACACGACGTTGTCCAGCCGGCTCTCCAGGATCTGGAGCAGGTTCTCGCCGGTCTTACCTGAATGCCGGACGGCCTCCTGGTAGTACTTGCGGAACTGCCGCTCCATGATGCCGTAGGTGAAGCGGGCCTTCTGCTTCTCCTGCAGCTGCTGGCGGTATTCGCTCTCCTTGATCCGCGCACGGCCGTGCTGGCCGGGCGGGTAGGGGCGCTTCTCGAACGACTGATCACCACCGACGAGGTCGACGCCGAGTCGGCGCGACTTGCGGGTGACGGGACCGGTATAACGAGCCATTGTGTGCAGTCCTTCCTAGACTCGGCGCCGCTTGGGCGGACGGCAGCCGTTGTGCGGCTGCGGTGTGACATCGGAGATCGCGCCGACTTCCAGGCCCGCGGCCTGCAGCGAACGGATCGCGGTCTCGCGGCCCGAGCCCGGGCCCTTCACGAAGACGTCGACCTTCTTGACGCCATGCTCCTGGGCCTTGCGGGCGGCGTTCTCGGCAGCCAACTGGGCGGCGAACGGAGTCGACTTGCGCGACCCCTTGAACCCGACGTGTCCCGACGACGCCCAGGCGATCACATTGCCCTGGGGATCGGTGATGGACACGATCGTGTTGTTGAACGTGCTCTTGATGTGCGCGGCACCGTGCGGGACGTTCTTCTTTTCCCGGCGACGGGTCTTCTGCCCCTTCTTGGCGGGGGCGGCGGCAGCTTTCTTGGGTGGCATTTACTTGGCCTTCTTCTTGCCGGCGATGGTGCGCTTGGGGCCCTTGCGGGTGCGCGCATTGGTCTTGGTCCGTTGGCCGCGAACCGGCAGCCCGCGGCGATGCCGCAGACCCTGGTAGCAGCCGATCTCGATCTTGCGCCGGATATCGGCCTGGACCTCGCGGCGCAGGTCGCCCTCCACCTTCAGGCTGGCTTCGATGTACTCGCGCAGCTGGGTGAGCTGGTCGTCGGTGAGGTCCTTGCTCCGCATGTTCACGTCGACGCCGGTGGCCTCGAGGATTTCCTTGGAGCGGGTACGGCCGATGCCGTAGATGTACGTCAGCGCAATTTCCATGCGCTTGTCACGCGGTAGGTCGACGCCTACTAGTCGGGCCATTCGTTGGCTTTCCTTCTATCTGCGGAGGTGTGTTCCCAGTCCGTTCCCGGAGGCTTCCGGGGCCCGGCCTCCGATCCGGGCGTGCATGCGCGGCTCTGCTTTTCTTCGGTGGCGCTGACGCGCCGGGCTGCGCACTGGTACTGGGAGGTCTGCATTCAGTTGTGGTTGCGGCGGCGGCCGCGGGCTATCCCTGCCGCTGCTTGTGGCGGGGATCGGTGCAGATCACCATGACCCGCCCATGCCGACGGATCACCCTGCACTTGTCGCAGATCGGCTTGACGCTGGGGTTCACCTTCACGGCGGTCCTTCTGGTAGTTCTTGGCAGTTGTCGGGACTACTTGTACCGGTACACGATGCGGCCCCGGGTCAGGTCGTAGGGAGACAGCTCCACCACCACCCGGTCCTCGGGCAGGATACGGATGTAGTGCTGCCGCATCTTGCCGCTGATGTGGGCAAGCACCTTGTGACCGTTCTCCAGCTCAATGCGGAACATCGCATTGGGCAGGGGCTCGACCACGCGGCCTTCGACCTCGATGGCGCCGTCTTTCTTGCCCATATCCTCACAGATTCTTGTTCTTGCGTTCTCGGTCCTGCAGTCGGGCAGCCTCGGCCGACTGCACAACGTGAGCCGGTGGAAAGAAGGATCCAGGACTGGACACGCAACGAGCCGACGCAGAAACCGCGCCGTGGGCCTACGATACCCGCCCGTCAGCGTTACTCCAAACCGCGCGACGGGCACCGGAGGGCGCGGGCCACTGACTAAGCTGGGCCGATGCGGCTCTTGGTCACCGGCGGCGCGGGGTTCATCGGGGCGAACTTCGTCCACGGGGCCGTCACGGACCGGCCCGGCGTGGCCGTGACCGTGCTCGACGCCCTCACCTATGCCGGCAGCCGCGAGTCGCTGAACATGCTCGGGGACCGGATCCAGCTGGTCGAGGGCGACATCACCGACGAACCGCTGGTGAACCGACTGGTCGCCGAATCCGACGCCGTGGTGCACTTCGCAGCCGAGACGCATGTGGACAACTCGCTGGCCGACCCGGCACCATTCCTGCGCAGCAACGTCGTCGGTACCTTTTCGGTCCTGGAGGCGGTTCGCCGGCACGGAGTCCGGCTGCACCACATCTCGACCGACGAGGTCTACGGCGACCTGCCATTGAATGAGGCGGTGCGGTTCACCGCGGCCACGCCCTACAACCCGTCGAGCCCGTACTCGGCGACCAAGGCGTCGGCCGACCTGCTGGTGCGGGCCTGGGTGCGGTCTTTTGGGGTGCGCGCCACGATCTCCAACTGCTCCAACAACTATGGGCCCT
>CAMCWJ010000223.1 GCA_945882475.1 Bifidobacterium breve | reverse complement strand
TGCCGGTCGGCACGAACACCACCTCGTCGAGGCCCAGCAGCGCGGCCACCTCACTGGCAGCGACCAGGTGGCAGTTGTGGATCGGATCGAACGTCCCGCCCATCACGCCGAGCCGACGCCGAGGTTGCACGGTTGGCAGCTTACTTCCCAGACCGGGGCCTGGTCAGACCGGCAGCAACTGGTCGATCACGGCAGCCAGCTGCTTGGCCGAACGGCATTCGTGCATCGTGATGACATCGGCGTAGCGCGGCACGGCGGAGTCACCGCTGCCCCACAGGTGTTTGGGCTCGGGGTTGAGCCAGTGCGCGTGCCGGCTCGCAGTCACCATGTGGGCCAGCACGTCCGCACCGGGGTTGCGATAGTTGGTGCGGCCGTCGCCGAGGATCAGCAGTGAGCTCCGCGGCGAGAGCACCTCGTGAAAGTTCTCGGTGAACGAGACAAAGGCGTTGCCGTAGTCGGAGTGCCCGTCCCGGGTGTACACCGCCGCTTCGCGGGTGATGCGCTGCACCGCGACGGCCAGGTCCGCGTCGGGCCCGAACATGTGGGTCACCTCGTCGGTGGTGTCGATGAACGCGAACACCCGAACCCGGGAGAACTGCTGACGCAACGCGTGCACGAGCAGCAGGGTGAAATGGCTGAATCCCGCCACCGAGCCGGACATGTCGCAGAGCACGACCAGTTCCGGCCGCGCCGGGCGGGGCTTGCGCACCACCAGATCGATCGGCACGCCGCCGGTCGACATCGACTTGCGCAGGGTCTTGCGCAGGTCGATCGCTCCAGCCCGGGCCCGACGCCGCCTGGCCGCAAGCCGGGTCGCCAACGTCCGGGCCAGCGGAGCCACCACCCGGCGCATCTGACGCAGTTGGTCACCGGAGGCGCGCAGGAACTCCACGTTCTCGGCCAGTTGCGGGATGCCGTACATCTGCACGTGGTCGCGGCCGAGTTGTTCTGCGGTGCGGCGTTTGGTCTCGGACTCCACCATCCGCCGCAGCTGTGCGATCTTCTGCGCGGCAAGGGCTTTGGCGATCTGCTCATTCGTCGGCGACGGATCGTCGCCGTAGGGCGCCAGCAGGCCGGCCAGCAGCCGGCCCTCGAGTTGGTCCAGGCCCATCGCCTTGAGTGCCTGATACGCCGAATACGACGGCCCGCGACTGGAGGTGTAGCGACCGTGCGCTTCGACGATCGCGGCGATCATCGCCACCAGGCGGTCGTCGAGATCACCGATGTCGGGGTTCTCGGAAAGCAGATCGAGCAGCATCGCCCGCATCGCATCGATGTCCTGCGGCGCCAGCTCCTCGGAGCTGTCGGTGTCCTCGTCGGCCAGCACCGTGCGCCCGCCGAGGGCAGCCGGCCACCACAGATCGAACATCGCGTCGTAGGTCTGGCGGTGGTCGGGCCGCCGCAGCACCGCGCAGGCGAAACCCTCCCGCAACGCCTCGCGGTCGCTCAGGCCGAGCACCCCGAGCACCCTGCCGGCGTCGACGGTCTCCGACGGACCCACCGAAATACCCTGGGCACGAAGGGCTTCGACGAAGGCGACCAGGTGCCCGGGCAGGCCGTGCGGCGCCAGCGGCTGCGGGGGTCGGGTTCTGCGAGCGGCCATCGTGGGTGTTCCTAGTTCAACCGGAGCTCACCGGCGGCGCGCTGCTGGTCGGACTGGTGCTTGAGCACCACCCCCAGTGTCGCGGCGATGGTGGCGTCGTCGATGGTGTCCATGCCGAGTGCGAGAACGGTCCGGGCCCAGTCGATGGTCTCGGCCACCGACGGCAGTTTCTTGAGTTGCATGCCACGCAGCACACCGATGATCCGGACCAGTTCATCAGCGAGGCGCTCGGGGAGTTCCGGCACTCGGGAGAGCAGAATCCGCCGTTCCAGTTCCGGGTCAGGAAAGTCGATGTGCAGGAACAGGCACCGGCGTTTGAGCGCCTCGGACAACTCGCGGGTGGCGTTGGAGGTCAGCACCACGAACGGCTTGCGAGTGGCGGTGATGGTGCCCAGTTCCGGCACGGTCACCGCGAAATCGGAGAGCACCTCCAGCAGCAGACCCTCGATCTCGATGTCGGCCTTGTCGGTCTCGTCGATCAGCAGCACGGTGGGTTCGGTGCGCCGGATCGCGGTCAGCAGCGGCCGCGACAGAAGGAATTCCTCGCTGAACACGTCGGTCTTGGTGGCGTCCCAGTCTGCGCCGGCGGCATTGGGACTCTGCCCGGCCTGGATGCGCAGGATCTGCTTGGCGTGGTTCCACTCGTAGAGCGCACGGGCCTCGTCCACGCCCTCATAGCACTGCAGGCGCACCAGTTCAGAGCCGGTCGCCTGGGCCACCGCGCGGGCCAGTTCGGTCTTGCCGACACCGGCGGGACCTTCGACCAGCAGCGGCTTGCCCAGCCGGTCGGCCAGGAACACCGCGGTTGCCGTGGCGGTGTCGGGCAGGTAGCCGGTCTCGGCGAGCCGTCGGGAGACGTCGTCGATGTCTGCGAACAGCGGCGCCGCCAGCGGCGGTGATTCGGTCACTCAGGTTCTCCAGTTCATGTGGTCAGGGGTGTCGAATGTGGCCGTCGCCGTAGACAATCCACTTGGTCGAGGTCAACTCCGGCAGGCCCATCGGGCCGCGCGCATGCAGTTTCTGGGTGGAGATACCGATCTCGGCACCGAAGCCGAACTGCTCGCCGTCGGTGAACGCGGTGGAGGCGTTGACCATCACCGCCGCCGCGTCGACCTGCTCGGTGAAGCGTTGTGCGGCAGCGAGATCGGAAGTGACGATGGCCTCGGTGTGGCCGGTGCCGTAGGTATTGATGTGCTCGATGGCAGCGTCGATGCCGTCGACCACCGCCAGCGCGATGTCCATCGACAGGAACTCGGCGTGCAACTGCTCGTCGGTCGGGTTCTGGTGCACGGTGACCCCGGCCTGCTGCAGCGCAGCCACCAGTCGGGGCACCGCGGTGGCGGCGATGGCGGCGTCGACGAGCAGCGTTTCAGCGGCGTTGCACACGCTGATCCGACGGGTCTTGGCGTTCAACACGATTCGCTCGGCCACGCTGAGGTCGGCATCGGAGTGCACGTAGACATGACAGTTGCCGACACCGGTCTCGATGGTGGGCACCGTGGCGTCGCGCACCACCGCCTCGATCAACCCGGCCCCGCCGCGCGGAATCACCACGTCCACCAGCCCGCGGGCCTGGATGAGATGGGTGACGCTGGAGCGGTCCGCACTGGGCAGCAGTTGCACCGCATCGGCGGGCAGCCCTTCCTCGCTCAGCGCACCGCGCAGCACCGCCACCAGTGCGTTGTTGGACTGCGCCGCCGACGAACTACCGCGCAGCAGAACCGCATTGCCGGATTTGCACGTAAGGCCGAATGCGTCGACGGTCACGTTGGGCCGGCCCTCGTAGACGATCCCGACGACGCCCAGTGGCACCCGTTGCTGACGCACCTGCAGCCCGTTGGGCAGCGTGCTGCCGCGCAGCACCTCGCCGACCGGATCGGGCAGCCCGGCAACCTGACGCAGCCCGGCCGCGATGCCGTCGATGCGCTGCGGGTTCAGCGCCAGGCGGTCCAGCATCGCCTCGGGTGTTCCTCCGGCGCGGGCGGACTGCAGGTCCTCGGCGTTGGCGGCCAGGATCGCCTCGGCATGGGCCAGAACCGCATCGGCTGCGGCGTGCAATGCACGGTCCTTGACTTCAGTGGTCAGCGAGCCGAGCGTGCGGGCGGCGATCCGGGCCCGCCGGGCGGCGGCGTGCACCGTCTCCCGCACGTCAGTGGCGCCCACGGTGGTCATCGGGCCAGCGTATCGGTTCTCCACCAACCGCCGGGTAGGGGCTGGCCAAGCTAACGAAGCGGTCACGCCCCCGCGTGGCCGACAGTGGTCGGGACGCCGGCATTGCTAGCTTTCGGCCATGACGACCGGAGTGGGCAGTTGGGGTGCACGGATGCGCCGCCTCGGGGCGGTCGCCGGCGCCGCCCTGCTGCTGCCCGGTTCGGCCGTGGTCGCGACCCCGGCGCCGAGTGCGTCAGCCTTCTCCCGGGCGGGCCTGCCGATCGAGATCTTCTACGTGCCCTCCCCCGCGATGAATCGCAATATCCGCGTCGAGTTCCAGGGCGGTGGTCCGCACGCGGTCTACCTGCTGGACGGATTGCGCGCCGAGGAGGAGACCAACGGCTGGGATATCAACACCGCGGCATTCGAGTGGTACCACGAGTCGGGGCTGTCGATGGTCATGCCGGTGGGCGGTCAGTCGAGTTTCTACACCGACTGGTATCGGCCCGCGACCGGCAAGGCAGGCACCGTCACCTACAAGTGGGAGACGTTCCTCACCAACGAGTTGCCGGCCTGGCTTGCGGCCAACAAGGGAATCGACCCGACCGGCAATGCCATTGTGGGCCTGTCGATGTCGGGCGGCTCGGCGTTGAATCTGGCGATCTGGCATCCCACCCAGTTTCTATTCGCGGCATCGCTGTCGGGATTCCTCAATCCGTCGCTGGGGTTGTGGCCGATTCTGATCAACGTCGCGATGCGCGATGCCGGCGGGTACCGGGCCTCAGATATGTGGGGGCCGAAGGGCGATCCCGCGTGGCAGCGAAACGATCCCATGGTCAATATCGGCCGCTTGGTGGCCAACGGAACTGCGGTGTGGGTCTACTGCGGTACCGGCGCGCCGTCGGATTTGGATAACGCCGGCGACCCGTCCTTCACCGGACTCTTCACCGCGGGTTATCTGGAGAACGTCACGCTGGACACCAACAAGGAGTTCCAGCGCAAGTATCTCGCCGCCGGCGGACGCAACGCCGTCTTCAACTTCCCGGCCGCCGGAACCCATAGCTGGGGGTACTGGGGCGCGCAGTTGCAGGCGATGAAGGCCGACATCCAACGGGTGCTTCGGGTCGCACCGCCGGGCTAAGTGCTGAAATCCCCTCAGGCAGAGGGAATATCCCGCTCGATCTCGTCCAGCCAGACCGTCGCCGCCATGTCCGACGGGGCCCGCCAGTCACCGCGCGGCGACAGCGATCCACCATGGGAGACCTTGGGGCCGTTGGGCAGTGCCGATCGCTTGAACTGGCTGAACGAGTAGAACCGCTGGGCGAAGACGGTGAG
>CAMCWJ010000222.1 GCA_945882475.1 Bifidobacterium breve | reverse complement strand
TGATTCGTCTGCGTATTTCCTCACTCAACGCGCGGGGGAGTTGCGTGGGGGGAAGTTGCGTGGGCGACGTGGGGGTCAGCGGCGGCGGACGGAGCGTTGCACGCCGCGCATCTTTGCCTGGGGCGGCAGCGGGCCCTTCGGCATGGCGGCGGGACCGGTGCGGGTGCCGAGAGCGGAGAGCTTGGACTCGAGTGCCTCCATCTGCTTGGCCGAGATGTTGGCGGGCAGTCGGGTGAGGTGGCGTTCGAGCTTGGCCAGGGGAATCTCACCCTCCTCGTTGCCGATGATGACGTCGTAGATGGGCACGTCGCCGATCAGCCGCGCGGTTCGTTTCTTCTCCTGGGCCAGCAGCGGCTTGACCCGCGCGGGTGATCCCTCGGCGACGAAGATGACGCCGGGCCGGCCGATCACCCGGTGCACCGCGTCGAGGTGGCCGGTGGCGGCCACTCCCACCTTCACCCGCCACTTGCCGCGCATGTTGTCCAGTGCCCACGCCGCCGCGCCGGTCTGGCCCTCGGCCTTGCGGTAGACCGACTTCTGCGCGCGGCGGCCGAAGATGATGAACGCCACCAGCACGCCGAGCACCACGCCGAGCACGATCATCATGTACTGGGTGAAGCCGCCGATGAACAAGCCGAGGGCCACTGAAGCAGCCACGATGAGGGCGAATGCCCCGATCATGTACGGCAGTAGCCGCTTGTCCTCTTTGCGTTGGATCTGAAACGCCTGCCAGATCTGGGTGCGGCGCTGTTTCGAGGCGGCCTTCGCCCGGGCCTTCGCCTCGGCCTTGGCTTCTTTGGTCTGGGCGGGGGTGCGGGATTTCGCCATACCTGTAGAGGATACGAAAGAAAGCGTCAGCCGAGGTAGCCGGTGCCGGGACCGGTTCTGCGGGCTTGGGCCGCCTGCTCGTAGAGACGGCCCGCCCGGTAGGACGAGCGAACCAGCGGCCCGGCCAACACCCCGGCGAACCCGAGTCCCTCGGCGTAGGCCGCCAGATCGACGAACTCATCCGGGTGGACCCAACGCTGCACCGGATGGTGACGCGGTGACGGTCGCAGGTACTGCGTGATGGTGATGATGTCGCAGCCGGCGTCGTGCAGGTCGACCAGTGCGGTCCGAACCTCCTCGATGGTCTCGCCCATGCCGAGGATCAGGTTGCTTTTGGTGACCAAACCGAACTCGCGGGCGGCGGTGAGGACGTCAAGGCTGCGCTGGTAGCGGAATGCCGGACGGATCCGTTTGAAGATCCGTGGAACCGTTTCGAGGTTGTGCGCCAACACTTCTGGCCGCGATTCGAAGACCTCGCGCAGCAGTTCGGGTTGGCCGTTGAAGTCCGGGATGAGCAGTTCGACGCCGGTGGTCGGGTTGAGTTCCTTGATGGCACGCACCGTCTCGGCGTACAGCCAGGCGCCGCCGTCGGGCAGGTCGTCACGGGCGACTCCGGTGATCGTCGAGTAGCGCAGCCCCATCGCGGCCACGCTCTCGGCGACCCGGCGGGGCTCGTCGCGGTCGAGTTCGGCCGGCTTGCCGGTGTCGATCTGGCAGAAGTCACAGCGCCGCGTGCACTGCTCGCCGCCGATCAGGAAGGTGGCCTCGCGGTCCTCCCAGCACTCGAAGATGTTGGGGCAGCCGGCCTCCTCGCAGACCGTGTGCAGGCCCTCGCGGCGGACCAGGCCCTTGAGCGCGGTGTACTCCGGGCCCATCCGCGCCGTGGTCTTGATCCACGGTGGTTTGCGTTCGATCGGGGTCTGCGCGTTGCGCACTTCCAGGCGCAGCAGCTTGCGGTCACCCGGAGCCGCCGGAGCCGCCCGGTCGGCGACATCGGGCACAGGGTCGGCGACATCAGACCCCGGCTCGACGCTCACGGCTGTGATGCTACGGGAGTAGAGACCGGCAGCCGGCCGTCGAGTGCGTCACACACCGCGGCCGCGACCGCGTCGACGACGTCGGCGGGACTGACCCGGCGACCCAGTTCGGCGGTCAGCGACGTCACCCCGGCGTCGGCGATGCCGCACGGCACGATCGCGGCGAAGGCACCCAGGTCGCAGTCGCAGTTCAGGGCGAATCCGTGCAGGGTGGTGCCGCGGGCCACCCGGATGCCGATGGCACCGACCTTCCGGGCCGGACCCGGCCCCTCGGCGCCGACCCACACTCCGGATCGGCCGTCCACCCGCCCGGCGTCGAGTCCGAGCCCGGAGCACACGCTGATCATCGACTCCTCAAGGCGCCGAACGTAATTGACCACATCCAGCGGTTCGGCCAGCCCGATGACCGGGTAGCCCACCAGCTGACCCGGGCCGTGCCAGGTGATCTTGCCGCCCCGGTCGGTGTCGACGACGGGGGTGCCGTCCGCCGGGCGCTCGTGGGCCTCGGTCCGCTTGCCCGCGGTGTAGACCGCCGGATGTTCGAGCAGCAGCAAAGTGTCCGGGCCACCGGCCACCCGGGCATCGGCGATCTCGCGCTGCAGCGTCGCGGCGCGGCCGTAGTCGAGGGTGCCCAGCTGCCGAACCTCGATCGGGCCGGTGGCGGATCGGATGGAATGCCGCACGCTGCCGACGGTACTACCGCCGCGGCGGGGCCGTTGCGTAGGCGAGTGCCTCGGCGACGGTCTTGTGGTGGAACGCGAAGCCGGCCTGTTCCAGAGCGGCCGGGATGGCCCGCTGGCCGCCGAGCAGGCCCTCCTGGGCGAACTCGCCGAGCAGGGTGTTCAAGGCGAACCCGGGAACCAGCCAGGGCGTGGGCCGGTGCAGGAGCCGGCCCAGGGCGGCGGTGAACTCGGCGTTCGTCACCGGTGCGGGCCCGGTGAAGTTCACCGGCCCGGACACCGCGGCGTGGTCGATCGCGAAGATCAGCGCGCGAACCTCGTCCTCCAGGCTGATCCAGGGCATGTACTGGCGGCCGCCGCCCAGTCGGCCGCCCAGGCCCAGGGCGAACAGCGGCCGCAGGCGGCTCAGCACACCGCCGCCGGGGGAGAGCACCAACCCGGTGCGGGCCAGCACCACCCGCACCCCGGCGGCGCTGGCGGGTGCGGTGGCGGCCTCCCAGTCGACGCACAGCCTCGCCAGGAAACCCGTTCCGGGCGAGGCGGATTCGTCGACGACGCGGCTGCCCGTGTCGCCGTAGTAGCCCACCGCACTGGCGTTGACCAACACCGGGATGCCGGCCTGTCGCACCGCCTCGGAGAGGACTTCGGTGGGTTCGATGCGACTGTCCCGCAGGATCTGCTTGAAGGCGCCGGACCAGCGTTTGTCGCCGACGCCCACACCGCACATGTTGACCACCGCGTCGACTCCGGCCAGTGCCGCCGGATCGATATCGCCGTCGGCTGGATTCCAGCGCACTTCGTCGGGGTTGCGCGCCGCCCGGCGCACCAACCGCAGCACCCGGCGGTCGGCTGCGCGCAACGCGGCGATCAGCGCCGAGCCGATCACACCGGAGGATCCGGCGATCGCGATGACCTGCGGAGCACCTGCTGCAGAGTTCGAGCCCACCTCAGAGACCCAGTTCGGCCTCGAACTCTCCCTCTTCCAGTCGGCGTCTCACAGTGGTCAGGAATCGTCCGGCGTCGGCGCCGTCGATGAGGCGATGGTCGTAGGTCAGCGGCAGATAGCACACCGAACGCACGCCGATCGACTCCGCGCCGGTGTCGTCGAGCACTACCCGCGGGCGCTTGACGATCGCGCCGGTGCCCAGCATGGCTGCCTGCGGCGGCACCAGGATCGGGGTGTCGAACAGGGCGCCCTGACTTCCGATATTGGTGATGGTGAAGGTGCCCCCGGAGAGTTCGTCAGGCTTGAGGTTGCCCGCCCGGGCCCGCGCGGCGATGTCGTTGACAGCCCGCGCCAAGCCCGCCAGCGACAGGTCGCCAGCGTTGTGGACCACCGGCGAGAGCAGGCCTTGCTCGGTGTCGACGGCGAAACCGAGGTGCTCGGCGTCGTAGTAGGTGATCTCGTTCGTGTCCTCGTTGTAGCTGGCGTTGATGTTGGGGTGCGCCTTGAGTGCGTCGATCACTGCTCGGGCGATGAACGGCAGGTAGGTCAGGTTGACGCCTTCGCGCTCGGCGAACTCCTTCTTGGCCCGTGCCCGCAGCGACACGATCTTGGTCATGTCGACCTCGTGGGTCTGGGTGAGTTGGGCGCTGGCCTGCAGCGACTCGCGAGTCTTCTTCGCGGTGATCTGACGGATCCGGCTGGCCTTCTGAGTGGTGCCGCGCAGATGCGCCAGAGGCGCCGCCGCAGCCGCTGCCGGCTTGGCTGCGGCCGGGGCCGCCGGGGCCGCTGGGGCCGCCGGGGCGGCCGCTTTCGGCTGGGCGGCGGCCAGTACATCCTGCTTGCGGATGCGTCCGCCGACCCCGGTGCCCTTGACGGTGGCGAGGTCGATTCCGTTGTCGGAGGCCAACTTTCGCACCAGCGGGGTGACATAGGGGGCACCATCGCCGGAGGGCGCCGATGCGGCCGGGGCCACGGGTACCGGGGCGGGTGCCGGGGGTGCCGGGGCGGGTGCCGGGGCGGGTGCCGGGGGCGGGGTCGGGGCGCTGACCGGGGCCGGCGCGGGTGCGGCCACCGGCGCCGGGGCCGGGGGTGCTGGAGCGGGTGCGGGAGCCGCGGGCGCTGCCGCGCCGGCCGCCCCGATCTTGGCCAACTCACCACCGACGGCCACCGTGGCGTCCTCCTCGGCGGTGATGCTCAGCAGCGTGCCGGCCACCGGCGATGGGATTTCGGTGTCGACCTTGTCGGTGGACACCTCGACGAGCGGTTCGTCCGCCGCGACGGCGTCGCCCACCTTCTTCAGCCATCGGGTCACGGTGCCCTCTGTGACCGATTCACCGAGGGTCGGCATCAGCACGGAGGTCGCCGTGCCGGACCCGGCGGCCGGGGCTGGGATGGGGGCGGGCGTGGCCGCGGCAACCGGGGCCGGAGCGGGCGGTGGCGGCGGGGCCGGGGCGGGCGGCGTGGCCACTGCGGGCGGGGCAGCAGGAGCGGGTGGGGCAGCAGGAGCGGGCGTGGCGGCCGGGGCGGGGGCCTCACCGGCATCGCCGATGATGGCCAACTCGCCGCCGACGGCGACCGTGTCGTCCTCGTGGGCCAGGATCTT
>CAMCWJ010000221.1 GCA_945882475.1 Bifidobacterium breve | reverse complement strand
TAGCAGGACCGCCAGCGCGATGCCCACCACGTTCACCGTCAGCAGGAACACGGTGAGAATGGACTGGATCCGGCGCCGGCGGCGTCTCGGGCCTTCGTTGAGGCCGCCTAGCAGAAGCGACCCGAAAGCGGGTGGCCGGGTGGGCCTGGCGCTCTGCCGGGTGAGGCGCTCCAGAACACGGCCCAGCCGCTGCGCCACGGTCGGGGGGGAATTCATGGTGGCATCAGCCTAATTCGTCCCATCCGGCCCCTAAGCTAAACCGGTGCGCCTCGTGATCGCCCAGTGCACCGTGGACTACCTCGGCCGTCTCACCGCCCATCTGCCCTCGGCCCGGCGGCTCTTGCTGGTCAAGGCCGACGGGTCGGTGAGCGTGCACGCCGACGACCGCGCCTACAAGCCGCTGAACTGGATGAGCCCGCCCTGCAGGCTCACCGAGGATCTGGGCGGAACGCAGCCGGTGTGGGTGGTGGAGAACAAGGCCGGAGAGCAACTTCGGATCACCATCGAGGAGATCGAGCACGACTCCAGCCACGAACTCGGCACCGACCCCGGTCTGGTGAAGGACGGCGTGGAGGCCCACCTGCAAAAGCTGCTGGCCGAACACATCGAGTTGCTCGGTGCGGGCTACACCCTGGTGCGTCGGGAGTTCATGACGGCGATCGGCCCGGTGGACATCTTGTGCCGCGACGAGCAGGGGCGCTCGGTGGCTGTCGAGATCAAACGCCGGGGCGAGATCGACGGCGTCGAGCAGTTGACCCGGTATCTGGAACTGCTCAACCGGGACAGCCTGCTGGCGCCGGTGGCTGGGGTGTTCGCCGCCCAACAGATCAAGCCGCAGGCCCGCACGCTTGCTGAGGACCGCGGAATCCGCTGTCTCACTTTGGATTACGATGTGATGCGTGGGCTGGACAGCGACGAGTTCCGGCTGTTCTGATGGCGCGCCGTCGACGATCCGAACGCCTGGGGGCGGGGCCGCCCTCGATCCCGGTACCGCGCAGGGTTGACCTGGGCGCCGACGGCTACGAGTACGAGGTCCGTCCGGTGCCTGGAGCGCGTGCTGTGAAGACCTACCGTTGCCCGGGCTGCGATCACGAGATCCGTTCCGGTATCGCGCATGTGGTGGTCTTGCGAATCGAGGATGTCGAAGGCGAGGACCGCCGGCACTGGCACACCGCATGTTGGGCCAATCGGGCCAACCGGGGGCCCACTCGCAGGTGGTCCTGATTATCAGTGTTCGGCGGGCTCCACGAGTTCCACCAGCACCCCGCCGGCGTCCTTGGGGTGGATGAAGTTGATCCGGGAGTTGGCCGTTCCGCGCCGCGGCTCGTCGTAGAGCAGGTGGACGCCCTTCTCGCGCAGGTGCTCGGAGAAGGTGTCGATGTCGCTGACGCGGCAGGCCAACTGCTGGAGGCCCGGGCCGCGTTTGCCGATGAACTTGGCGATGGGCGAGTTCTCGTCGAGTGCGGCCATCAGCTGGATCTGGGCTGACCCGGCGGGCGCTCCGCGAACCGCGAGCATCGCCTCGCGCACTCCCTGCCCGGCATTGATCTCCTCGTGCACGAGGATCATGCCCAAGTGCTCGTGGTACCAGGCGATGGCGGCATCGAGATCGGGCACCGCGATGCCGACGTGATCGATCGCGGTCACTAGTGCACTGGCCAGCAACGGCGGGGCGTCAACCTGCTCGGTGGTCATAACGTAACGGTAACCTGAGGGCCGGAAACTTGCTAAGCCGTTTGGGTCGATCAGCCGTTTACCCGGCGTTCAGGAGGCAAAAATGACGACATCGGTGATCGTTGCTGGGGCGCGCACGCCGATCGGCAGATTGATGGGTTCGCTGAAGGATTTCTCCGGCAGCGATCTGGGTGGGTTCGCCATCCGGGCGGCCTTGGAGAAGGCCGGTGTGGCCGCGTCGCTCGTCGACTACGTGATCATGGGTCAGGTTCTGACCGCCGGCGCCGGGCAGATGCCCGCGCGTCAGGCTGCCGTGGCCGGCGGGATCGGCTGGGATGTGCCGGCTTTGACCATCAACAAGATGTGCCTGTCGGGCATCGACTCCATCGCGCTGGCCGATCAGCTGATCCGGGCCGGTGAGTTCGACGTGGTCGTGGCCGGCGGGCAGGAGTCGATGTCGAGGGCGCCGCATCTGCTGATGGACAGCAGGGCCGGCTTTAAGTACGGCGACGTGACCATGCTCGACCACATGGCCTACGACGGGCTGCATGACGTGTTCACCGATCAGCCGATGGGCGCGCTGACCGAACAGCGCAACGACACTGACCGGTTCACCCGCCTGGAGCAGGACGAGATTGCCGCGGCGTCCCACCAGAAGGCGGCTGCCGCCTGGAAGGACGGTGTTTTCGCCGACGAGGTCGTGCCGGTGAAAATCCCTGCACGCAAAGGTGATCCGATTGAGTTCGCCGAGGACGAGGGCATCCGGGCCAACACCACCGCCGAGTCGTTGGCCGGCCTCAAGCCGGCGTTCCGCAAGGACGGGACCATCACCGCGGGCTCGGCGTCGCAGATCTCCGACGGCGGTTGCGCCGTTGTGGTGATGAGCAAGGCCAAGGCCCAAGCGCTCGGGCTGAGCTGGCTGTGCGAGATCGGCGCGCACGGCGTCGTCGCCGGCCCCGACTCCACCCTGCAGTCCCAGCCGGCCAACGCCATCAAGAAGGCGATCGCGCGGGAGGGTATCTCGACCGACCAACTCGACGTCATCGAGATCAACGAGGCGTTCGCGGCCGTTGCCCTCGCCTCGACACGCGAACTCGGCGTCGACCCGGAGAAGGTCAATCGCAGCGGCGGTGCGATAGCGCTCGGCCACCCCATCGGTATGTCCGGCGCGCGGATCACGCTGCACGCCGCCTTGGAACTCTCGCGCCGCGGATCGGGCTACGCGGTGGCCGCGCTGTGCGGGGCCGGGGGCCAAGGGGACGCGCTGATCTTGCGGGCCGGCTGACCGACGGTCAGAAAAGTTTGCTGAGCGGAGGCGGTGTGACGTTGGTCATACCGCTGCCAGCATCAGCAGGGGATAACTTCCCCGGTGGGGGCGAAGCACAGGCAGGGCTCCAGGTACGGGGTGTAGTAGGGCTGCCCGGCGGGGGTAAAGCACGGAAGCTCGCCGGGGAACGCGGGTGCCAGCGGGTAGCCGTAGGGAATGGCGTAGCGGACGGCCGCGTCCACGACGGGATCCACCCCGACAGGGCCGACGACGCCACCGACGCCGACCGGTCCGACCGGGCCCAGAACAGGGCCGACGCCCCCGACTCCGACTGGGCCGACCGGACCCGCCACCGGACCGAGGGGACTACCGATGCCGCCGTATCCGCCGACGCCGTAGGGGTCGAACGGATCCCGCACGTCGGCTTGGGCCACCGATGCCCCGATGATCGAACATGCCGCCATTGCCGCCAGCAGCGAAGCCGCGAACCTGCTCATCATTGCTCCGTTTCGATTGCTACGAGTGGTCCTGACTCTACCTCCACACGGTGGCTACCGCGCGGCACCGACGTGACAGACTCTTGGCTGTGACTCGTCCCCGCCCGAGATCTGCGCCGGTGATGACCGGTGCGGTGGATCTTTCCGGTCTCAAGCAGCGCGCACAGGGCACCGCCGGTGCCGCGCCCGGTGTCGAGGTCACCGAAGCCAACCTCGAAGCCGAGGTGCTGGTTCGGTCCGAGCAGGTGCCGGTGGTGGTTCTGCTGTGGTCTCCGCGCAGCGAGGCCTGCGTGCAACTTGCCGACGCCCTGGGTCAGCTGGCCGCCGCCGACGCCGGGAAGTGGTCGCTGGCCACCGTTAACGTCGACAGCGCGGCGCGGGTGGCGGCCATGTTCGGCGTGGAGGCAGTGCCCACCGTGGTGGCGCTGGCCGGCGGACAACCGCTGGCCAGTTTCCAGGGCGGCCAGCCGCCGGAGCAGTTGCGACGCTGGATCGACTCACTGCTCGCTGCGACCGCCGGCAAGCTCGGCGGCGCGACAACCGAGGGTGACGAGGTACTCGACCCGGCGCTGACCGAGGCGCGGGAGAAACTCGATGCCGGTGACTTCCCGGCGGCGACGGCCGCCTACCGGGCGATTCTCGACGCCGACCCGAACCACGCCGAGGCGAAGGGCGCCCTGCGCCAAATGACCTTCCTCGAGCGGGCCGGCACGCTCGGCCCGGAGGCAATCGCCGCCGCCGACGCCGCACCCGACGACATCGATGCGGCGTTCGCGGCGGCCGACGTACAGATCCTGAGCCAGGACATCGCGGGCGCTTTCGCGCGACTGACCGCACTGGTTCGGCGGACCGCCGGCGAGGATCGCACCCGGGTGCGGACCCGGTTGATCGAGTTGTTCGAGTTGTTCGACCCGGCCGACCCCGACGTCATCGCCGGTCGGCGGAACCTCGCCAACGCTCTGTACTGAACGCAGCGCTGACCGCCGAGTGTGAAGCCAGCTTCTCATTCGACCTCAGCAGTGACGCCAGCGTCACACTCGGCGAGGTGAGGGGAGGTGAGGCAAGCCGAGGCAAGGCGAGGTATCAGGCAGGTTCGAGCCAGACCGCGGAGGTCGGCGGGAGCACCAGCCGGGCGGAGGCGGGACGGCCGTGCCAGGGTTCGGTGGTGGCCTCGACTGAGCCCAGGTTTCCGATGCCCGCGCCGTTGTAGATCGTGGCGTCGCTATTGAGGATCTCCCGCCAGCGGCCCGCGGCAGGCAGGCCGAGGCGGTAGCCGGAATGCTCAGCGCCGGCGAAGTTGAATACGCACGCCAGCACCGAACCGTCGGATCCGTAGCGCAGAAAGCTCAGCACGTTGGAGGCCGAGTCGTTGGCGTCGATCCAGGAGTACCCCTCGGGCCGCGAATCCTGGCTCCACAGCGCCGGGCGGCTGCGGTAGATCTGGTTGACGTCGGTGACGAAACGCAGGATTCCGGAGGAGTAGCCGTCCTCGTCGAGCTGGAACCAGTCCAGGCCGCGGTGCTCGGACCATTCGGCCCGCTGTCCGAACTCCTGGCCCATGAACAGCAACTTCTTGCCGGGATGGGCCCACTGGTAGGCCAGCAGGCTGCGCAGCCCGGCGGCCTTGACGTGATCGTTGCCGGGCATCCGGCTCCACAGCGTGCCCTTGCCGTGCACCACCTCGTCATGGCTGA
>CAMCWJ010000220.1 GCA_945882475.1 Bifidobacterium breve | reverse complement strand
AGGCGTGCGCTGCTCACCGGAGGCCGCGCGAAGATCGGCATGTACATCGCTCTGCGACTGCTGCGCGACGGCGCCCACACCACGATCACCACCCGGTTTCCCCGGGATGCCGTGCGCCGGTTCGCAGGCCTGCCGGACTCCGCCGAGTGGCTGCACCGCCTTCGGGTGGTCGGCATCGACCTACGCGACCCGGCTCAGGTGGTGGGCCTCGCGGACGCCGTCGCCGATGCCGGGCCGCTCGACATCCTGATCAACAATGCCGCCCAGACGGTGCGCCGCTCACCGGGTGCCTACGCGCCCTTGGCCGAGGCCGAACTCGCGCCGCTGCCCGACGGTCCGCTGCCCGAGTTGCTGACCTTCGGGCACACCAACGACGCGCATCCGCAGGCGTTGGCCGCCTCGGTGGCGAGTCATCCGATACTGGCGGCAGCATCGTCGCGGGCGGACGAGTTGACGGCCGCGGCGCTGACCGCCGGCTCGACCTCACTGCAGCGGCTGGCCGCCGGGACCGCCATCGACGCCGGCGGACTGGTGCCCGACGAGCATCACGTGAACAGCTGGACGCAGCATGTGCAGGATGTCGAGCCGCTGGAGATGCTCGAGGTGCAACTGGCCAACACCACCGCGCCGTTCCTGCTCATCAGCCGGCTGCGTCCGTCGATGGTTGCGTCACCGGCGCGGCGCACCTACGTGGTCAACGTGTCCGCCATGGAGGGGGTGTTCTCCCGCCGCTACAAGGGCCCGGGGCACCCGCACACCAACATGGCCAAGGCTGCCCTCAACATGCTGACGCGCACCAGCGCGGGGGAGATGTTCGAGACCGACGGAATTCTGATGACCAGCGTCGACACCGGCTGGATCACCGACGAGCGCCCGCACCCGACAAAGGTCCGGCTCGCTGAAGAGGGCTTCCACGCCCCGCTGGATCTCATTGACGGCGCGGCGCGGGTGTATGACCCGATCGTGCAGGGCGAGGCCGGGGTGGATTTCTACGGGGTGTTCCTCAAGGACTACGCGCCAGCGAATTGGTGAGGGGCGCCCGCGAATTGGTGAGAGACGATTCAGACCGGCGGGTAGGCGGGCGTGCCGGTCCAGTCGGTGCCGCGCAACGCCCAGGGCAGCCAGCTGAAGAAGTACTCGATTTCGTCGGTCGCGTCGTAATCGGGATTGGGATCCATGGCAATACCTCCGTCGTGCGTCCGAGGGTCTGAGTCTAACGCCGCCGGAGCGGACCGCGGAACTTATCGCCGCATTGCCTAGACTAGCCAACCAGTTGATAGACGATTCACGATCACCCAAGGACACCCATGCCACCGGAGAGCGGACCGACCCGCCGCGAGGAGTTGCTGGCTGTTGCCACCAAGCTGTTCGCCGCGCGCGGTTACCACGGCACCCGGATGGACGACGTCGCCGACGTGGTGGGCCTGAACAAGGCCACCGTGTACCACTACTACGCCAGCAAGGCGCTGATCTTGTTCGACATCTACCGCCGGGCGGCCGAGAACACCCTGGCAGCGGTGCACGACGACCCGTCGTGGTCGGCTCGCGAAGCCCTCTACCAGTACACCGTGCGACTGCTGACCCAGATCGCGGAGAACCCCGAGGGCGCGGCGGTCTACTTCCAGGAGCAGCCCTACATCACCGAGTGGTTCACCGAGGAGCAGGTCGCCGAGGTCCTGGAGAAGGAGACCCAGGTCTACGAGCACGTGCACGGCCTCATCGATCGCGGGATCGCGAGCGGGGAGTTCTACGACTGCGATTCCCACGTGGTGGCGCTGGGCTACATCGGCATGACGCTGGGTTCCTACCGGTGGCTGCGGCCGCACGGCCGGCGCAGCGCGCGGGAGATCGCCGCGGAGTTCAGCACCGCGCTGTTGCGCGGCCTGATCCGGGACGAGACGATCCGCGCCGACTGCCCCCTTGGCGGCGCCGCCCCGGCCGCGGCCAGGAAGGCACCGTACTGACATGCCGTTGCTCAGCAGGACTCTGGAGGTCAACGCCGACGCCCCGTCGATCCTGGGCATCGTCGCCGACTTCGAGGCTTACCCGCAGTGGAACGACGAGGTCCGGGCGGTCTACGTGCTGGCCCGCTACAACGACGGCCGGCCCAGCCAGTTGCGCATCGACACCGACATCGGCGGCCATGAGTCCACCTTCATCCAGGCCGTCTACTACCCCGGCCCCGGGCAGATCCAGACCGTGATGCAGCAGGGTGAGCTGTTCTCCAAGCAGCATCAGCTGTTCTCGGTGGTCGACATGGGCCCCTCGAGTCTGCTGACCGTGGACCTCGACGTGGAAACCTCGCTGCCGGTGCCGAACCCGCTGATGAAGAAAATGGTGAACGACGCCCTCGAGCACCTCGCGAACAATCTGAAATCCCGCGCCGAGCAGCTCGCGACCGGACAATAGCGCGATGACCGCGCCGACATCAGCGACGAACACCGACGAGCCCTACCTCTCCCGGCGCCAGAACTGGGTCACTCAGCTGGCCCGGCACGCGTTGATGCAACCCGGCGCCACCGCGTTGCGGTTCACCGGGCGCACCACGACGTGGGTCGAACTGTCTCGCCGGGTGGCCGGCCTGGCCGGCGCCCTGCACCGCCGTGGGGTCGGATCCGGTGACCGGGTGATCGTGTTGATGCTCAACCGGCCCGAGTTCATCGAAGCCACGCTGGCGGTGAATCAGCTTGGCGCCATTGCGGTTCCGGTCAACTTCCGGCTCACCCCGCCCGAACTTGCGTACCTGGTGGAGAACTGCGGGGCGGCGGTGCTGATCACCGAACCGCTACTGGCTCCGGTCGCGGCGGCGGTGCGCGACCTCGCCCCTCAGGTGGCGTCGGTGGTCGTCGCCGAGTCGCCCACCGATGACGCCGTCCTGGGCTACGAGGATCTCGTCGCCGAACCGGGCGAGCCCGCGCCGCCGGTGGATATCCCGGCCGACAGCCCCGCGCTGATCATGTACACCTCGGGGACCACCGGCCTGCCCAAGGGTGCGGTGCTCACCCACGCCAACCTGGCCGGCCAGGCACTCAGTGCGCTCTACACCACCACCCCGGGCACCGACGACGTCGGCTTCATCGGGGTGCCGCTGTTCCACATCGCCGGCATCGGTTCGATGCTGCCGCCGATGACGATGGGCAGCCCCACCGTGATCCATCCGCTGGGCGGGTTCGACGCCGGTGATTTGCTCGACGTACTGGCGGCCGAAAAGGTCACCGGCATCTTCCTGGTTCCCGCGCAGTGGCAGGCGGTGTGCGCCGAGCAGCAGGCTCGGCCCCGCCAACTATGTCTGCGCACGTTGTCCTGGGGCGCCGCGCCGGCCTCCGACACCCTGCTGCGGCAGATGGCGCAGACCTTCCCCGGCTGCAACATCCTCGCCGCCTTCGGCCAGACCGAGATGTCACCGGTCACCTGCATGCTGGCCGGGGTGGACGCGATCCGGAAACTGGGCTCGGTGGGCAAGGTGATCCCGACGGTGGCGGCGCGCATCGTCGACGAACACATGCGCGACGTGCCGATCGGTGAGGTGGGCGAGATCGTCTACCGCGCACCCACTTTGATGGCCGGGTACTGGAACAACCCGCAGGCCACCGCGGAGGCGTTCGCCGGCGGCTGGTTCCACTCCGGCGATCTGGTGCGCAGCGATGACGAGGGCTACATCTGGGTCGTCGACCGCAAGAAGGACATGATCATCTCCGGCGGAGAAAACGTGTACTGCGCAGAGGTGGAGAACGCCGTGGCGGCGCACCCGGCGATCGCCGAGGTGGCTGTCATCGGCCGTCCGCACCACAAGTGGGGCGAGGTTCCGGTGGCGGTGGTGGCCCTGCGTGGGCCGCAGCCCAGCCCCGAGGAACTGAGCGACTTCCTCAACGAGAGGCTGGCGCGCTATAAGCACCCCAGCGCCGTGGAGGTCGTGGAGGCCCTGCCGCGCAACCCGGCAGGCAAGGTGGTCAAGACCGAGCTCCGGGCCCGGTTCGGCGGCCCGGAAAGCAGCCCCGAGCCGGAGCGATGACTCCCGGACGGGGAGCCCCGACCCGGACCGATGACGGAAGTAGGACCGATAGTTCAGTTGCGGTCCGACGCGCGAAACACATCGGGTACATTCCTGTGGTCCGCGTCACCACTGGGATAGCTTGGTCATTCGAAGGGAGGGGATTCCGATCGCTACGACAACCGGCACCAATAGCTACGTCCGCAAGAAGCTTGGCGGGGCGATGCAGGCGATCGGCGGCTTCTTCAAGATGACCATGCTCACCGGCAAGGCGGTGTTCCGGCCATTCGAGTGGAAAGAGTTCGTCCAGTACAGCTGGTTCCTGCTGACGGTGGCCCTGCTGCCCACCTTCGCGATGTCCATCCCGCTGACGGTGCTCATCATCTTCATCTTCAACCTGCTGCTCCAGGAGTTCGGTGCGGCCGACGTATCCGGCGCGGGTGCGGCACTGGCCTCGGTCACCCAGTTGGGACCGCTCGTGACCGTTCTCGTGGTTGCCGGCGCGGGTTCCACCGCAATCTGTGCCGACCTCGGTGCGCGCACCATCCGCGAGGAGATCGACGCCCTCGAGGTGCTCGGCATCGACCCGATCCACCGCCTGGTGCTGCCCCGGGTGGCCGCCTCGACGTTCGTGGCCTTCCTGCTCAACGGCGCGGTGATCATCATCGGCCTGGTCGGCAGCTTCATCTTCGGAGTCTTCCTGCAGAACCTCTCGGCCGGTGCCTATCTGCAGACCCTCACGTTGGTGACTGGGCTTCCCGAGGTGATGATCTCGGTGGCCAAGGCGTTGGCCTTCGGCTTGATCGCGGGTCTGGTCGGCTGTTATCGCGGCCTCACCGTGGGCGGCGGCGCCAAGGGCGTGGGGATCGCTGTGAACGAGACCCTGGTGCTCTGCGTGGTGGCCCTGTTCGCCGTCAACGTGATCTTTACAACCATCGGCGTGCGTTTCGGGACGGGGACCTAAATGGCGACGGCGACGACGACGGCGCAAGCCAACGCGACGGTAGTCCGGACGCGTTTCCCGCGCGCCGCCCGCGACGCGTCGAAGTGGGCCACCCTGCCCGGCCGGTTTCTGGATAGCTGCGGCCGGGTCGCATGGTTCGCGGTGCAGGCCGTCGGGCAAATCGGCCATGCGCTCACCTACTACCGCCGCGAGATCG
>CAMCWJ010000219.1 GCA_945882475.1 Bifidobacterium breve | reverse complement strand
GATCAGGGGAGACGAAGATGGAGTCCGCAGCACGGGTATTCGCACTACCGTGATGCCATGACCGTGGTGCGAGTGGTGCTCGTCGACGACCACGAGATGGTCCTTGAGGGTCTCAAGGCGATGCTTGCGCCGTTCGCCAGTCGGGTCGAAGTTGTCGGGGAGGCGGTCGGTGCCGAGAAGGCGATGACGGTGATCGACGAGTTGGAACCCGACATCGTGCTGTGCGATATCCGAATGGCCGGCGTCAGCGGATTGGACCTGTGCCGCGAGATCCGCGAACGCCATCCCGACCGCAAGGTGATCTTGCTGTCGGTTTATGACGACGAGCAGTACCTGTTCCAGGCGATGCGGGTGGGCGCCTCCGGGTATCTGCTCAAAGGCATCAGCAGCGACGAACTCGTCCGTCAACTCGAGGGCGTGCGGGCCGGTTCGACGGCCATCGACGCCGGCCTGGCCGCGCGGGCCGCCGAGACCGCCGCGCGACTGCAGAGCAATCAGTTCTGGCCCGGTGCGCGGCATGGATTGACTCAACGCGAGAGCGAGATCCTGTCTCTGGTGGTTACCGGTCTGTCGAATCGGGGAATCGCATCCAAACTCGTGATCGGCGAGGAGACGGTGAAAACGCATCTGAGTTCGGTGTACCGCAAGCTCGGCGTGGGCGACCGGACCAGCGCGGCGGCAATGGCGTTGCGGGAAGGCATCTTTCGATGAGCACATCCGGCGGTGTCAGCGCGGATGCGGTACACGGCCTGGTCGGCGCCGACCGCGAGGTGGCGTTGCTTCTTGATATCATCGCGGCGACCTCCAGCGGTCCGGGTGTGGAGCCGATGGCGGCAGCGGTGGCCCGGATGATCACCGCCGCAACCGAATCCGACGTCTGTTTCGTGCACGTGCTCGACGACACCGACCAGTCGCTGACCCTGGCCGGTGCCACACCGCCGTTCAACGAACAGGTCGGCCGGATCCGGATGCCGCTGGGCTCGGGGGTGTCCGGGTGGGTGGCCAGCCACCGCGAGCCGGTGGTGATCGTCGCCGACAAGGAATCCGACCCTCGCTATCTTCCGATGGCGGCACTGCGAGGCAGAGATTTCACCTCGATGGCCTCGGTGCCGATGGAGACCGAACCGGGCGGGCTCGTCGGCGTCCTCAACGTGCACACCATCGAGCGGCGCGATTTCACCCCGCGCGATATCGAGTTGCTACTCGTCATCGGACGGCTGATCGCGGGTTCACTGCATCAGGCCCGGTTGCACCGACAAGTCTCGGCCCGCGAACGCGCGCATGAGGATTTCGCCGAACAGGTGATCGCGGCTCAGGAGAGCGAGCGGCGCCGGTTGGCCGGCGACATCCACGACGGCATCTCGCAGCGTCTGGTGGGCCTGACCTATCGGCTCGACGCCGCCGCCCGGGCCATCGACGACGGCGACCGGGCCTCGGCGACCGAACAGATGGAGAAGGCCCGCGATCTGGTGGACCTCACCCTGGCCGAGGCGCGTTCGGCGATCAGCGGTCTGCGTCCACCGGTGCTCGACGACTTCGGCCTGGCTGGGGGGCTGGCCAGCCTGGCTTCGTCCATCCCGGAGGTCGACCTGGAACTGCGGCTGGCCGATGACCGGTTGCCCGAGCACACCGAGGTCGCGCTGTACCGGATCGCCCAGGAGTGCGCGCAGAACGTCGTCAAGCACTCCCGGGCGCTGGTCGCGACGGTCGCGTTCACCGTGATCGACGGGGTGGCCCGGCTGGAGGTGACCGACAACGGTGTCGGCTTCGATCGGGCAGCCGTCGGGCGCGCCGGCTACGGCATGTTGTCGATGGCCGAGCGCGCCGAACTCGTCGGCGGGACACTCGAAGTGCGATCCCGGCCCGGTGCGGGGACAACGGTCACTGTGACCGTCCCGGTGGACTCCTGACAGACCCAGCGCGCGACATTCGACGGCCAAAAGTCATCGAAAAATTAGCGAGATCGGGTTAATGTCAGAGGGAAATTTCAGACCGGAGTCCCCCGAGAGGAATTCGTCCATGGCATCAGTTCTGTGGTTCCAGGGAGGGGCGTGCAGTGGTAACACCATGTCGTTCCTCAATGCCGACGAGCCCAACGTCGTCGACCTGATCGTCGACTTCGGTCTCGAAGTTATTTGGCACCCATCACTGGGCCTCGAGCTGGGCAATCAGGCGCAGAAGATCTTCCGGGACTGCGCCAGCGGCGCCCGCCCGATGGACGTCTTCGTCTTCGAGGGCACGGTCATCGAGGGGCCCAACGGAACCGGCCGGATGGACATGTTCGCCGACCGTCCGATGAAGGACTGGGTCGCCGAGATGGCCGCGCAAGCCGGCATCGTCGTCGCCATCGGCGACTGCGCCTGCTGGGGTGGCATCCCGGCGATGGAACCCAACCCGTCCGGTTCGACCGGTCTGCAGTTCCACAAGCGCAACAAGGGCGGCTTCCTCGGCCCTAACTTCAAGTCCAAGGCCGGCCTGCCGGTCATCAATATCCCCGGCTGCCCGGCGCACCCGGACTGGATCACCCAGATCCTGGTGGCGCTGGCCACCGGCCGCACCGGCGACATCTCGCTCGATGATCTTCAGCGGCCCGAGACCTTCTTCAAGACCTTCACCCAGACCGGCTGCACCCGCGTGCAGTTCTACGAATACAAGCAGTCCACGATGTCCTTCGGCGAGGGCACCCGCACCGGCTGCCTGTTCTACGAGTTCGGCTGCCGCGGCCCGATGACGCACTCGCCGTGCAACCGGATCCTGTGGAACCGGCAGTCGTCGAAGACCCGCGCCGGCCAGCCCTGCTACGGCTGCACCGAACCGGAGTTCCCACACTTCGACCTTGCCCCCGGCACGCTGTTCAAGACCCAGAAGGTGGCCGGGGTGATCCCCAAGGAAGTGGGCACCGGCGCCAAGAAGCTGAGCTACATGGCACACGCCGCCGCGGCCCGCCAGGCCGCGCCGGACTGGTGCAAAGAAGACCTGTTCGTGGTCTGAGCCACCCGCCGACCACACCCTGACCTGAAAACTCTGGAGGACTTACCCCAATGACATCCATGGATCTGCACGTCAGCCCACTCGGACGCGTCGAGGGCGACCTCGACGTCCGAGTCACCATCGAAGACGGCGTCGTCACCTCGGCCTGGACCGAGGCCGCGATGTTCCGCGGCTTCGAGATCATCCTGCGCGGCAAGGACCCGCAGGCCGGCCTCATCGTGTGTCCGCGCATCTGCGGCATCTGCGGTGGCAGCCACCTGTACAAGTCGGCCTACGCCCTGGACACCGCATGGAAGACCACCATGCCGTCCAACGCGACGCTGGTGCGCAACATCGCCCAGGGCTGCGAGACCCTGCAGTCCATCCCGCGGTACTACTACGCGCTGTTCGCCATCGACCTCACGAACAAGAACTACGCCAAGTCATCCATGTACGACGAGGCGGTGCGCCGTTACGCGCCGTACGTGGGCACCAGCTACCAGAAGGGTGTGGTGCTCTCCCAGAAGCCGGTTGAGGTCTACGCGATCTTCGGCGGGCAGTGGCCGCACTCCAGCTTCATGGTGCCCGGCGGCGTCATGGGCGCGCCCACGCTGTCGGATGTCACCCGTTCGATCGCCATCCTGGAGAACTGGAAGGACAACTGGCTCGAGTCCGACCTGCTCGGCTGCAGTATCGACCGCTGGCTGGAGAACAAGAGCTGGGCCGACGTGCTGGCCTGGGTCGACGAGAACGAGTCGCAACGCAACTCCGACATGGGTTTCTTCATCCGCTACTCGATGGATATCGGGCTGGACAGATACGGCAAGGGTGTGGGGAACTACCTCGCGACTGGCACGTACTTCGATCCCACCCTGTACCGCAATCCGACCATCGAGGGCCGCAACGCCGCCCTCATCGGCCGCGGCGGGGTGTTCGCGAACGGCCAATACAGCGAGTTCGATCAGGCCAACGTGCGCGAGGACGTCACGCACTCCTTCTACGAGGGCAGCCGGCCGCTGCACCCGTTCGAGGGCGAGACCATCCCGGTCGATCCGGAGAAGGGCAAGGGGCAGGGCAAGTACAGCTGGGCCAAGTCGCCGCGATACCTGATCGACGGTATGGGCGACGTTCCGCTGGAGACCGGGCCGCTGGCCCGCCGGATGGCCGCGGCCGCCCCGAACGCCGGACCGCACCAGGACAACGACCCGCTGTTCCTCGATATCTACAACACGATCGGACCCAGCATCATGGTCCGCCAGCTTGCCCGCCTGCACGAGGCGGCCAAGTACTACAAGTGGGTGCGGGGCTGGTTGGCCCAGCTGGAACTCAAGGAGAGCTTCTACAGCAAGCCCACCGAGTACGCCGACGGCAAGGGGTTCGGCTCCACCGAGGCGGCCCGCGGATCGCTGTCGGACTGGATCGTGCTGGAGAACAACAAGATCAAGAACTACCAGGTGATCACCCCGACGGCATGGAACATCGGCCCGCGCGACGGCAGCGGTGCGCTGGGCCCGATGGAAACCGCTCTCGTCGGCTCGCCGATCATCGATCCCGAAGATCCGGTCGAACTCGGGCATGTGGCCCGTAGCTTCGACTCCTGCCTGGTGTGCACGGTGCACGCCTACGACGGTAAGACCGGTCGGGAGCTGTCGAAGTTCGTCGTCAACGGAATGGTGTGACCGCGGAAGTCACGCCTGATCGATCCACCGTGAGTTCGCACGACTCCGAACTCGATCTGGAACCGCCGGGCTGCGCGGTTCTAGTGGTGGGATGCGGGAATCTGTTGCGCGGTGACGACGGGGTAGGCCCCGTTCTCATCCGCCACCTCTGGGACCGCGGCGTGCCCGACGGCGCCCGACTGGTCGACGGTGGCACCGCCGGCATGGACGTCGGGTTCCAGATGCGCGGGGCGCAACGGGTGGTCATAGTTGACGCCTGTGTGAGTCAGGGTTCTGCTGGCGACGACCGCGCCGCCCCTGGAACGGTGTACCGGTTGCCGGGGGAGGAGCTGACCGATCTGCCACCGCTGCAGGGTCTGCACACGCATTCCTTCCGGTGGGATCACGCCATCCCGTTCGCCCGCTGGGCGCTGGGCGACGCCTGCCCCACCGACATCACGGTGTTCCTGATCGAGGTGGCGGACATGGAGATGGGCGCGGAGCTTTCCGATCCGGTCGCCGCGGCG
>CAMCWJ010000218.1 GCA_945882475.1 Bifidobacterium breve | reverse complement strand
TCCTTGAGCTTGAGTGCTCCCTCGAGTGCCACCGGGTAGCCGACGTGGCGGCCCTGGAACAGCACCGCCGAGGACTGCGAGAAGCGCCGGCCCAGTTCGGTGACCGCGTCGAGATGCCCCAGCACCTGTTGCACGAGCGCGGGCATCGCCTCAAGTTCGCGGTACTCCCGTTCGACTTCGTCGGGATACTTGGTGCCGCGGGCCTGGGCAAGCGCCAGGCCGACGAGGTAGTTGGCGGCCAGTTGCGCCAGGAACGTCTTGGTGGCAGCCACCCCGATCTCCGGCCCAGCGCGCGTATAGAGGACCGCGTCGGCCTCGCGCGGAATCTGGCTGCCGTTGGTGTTGCAGATGGCCAGCACCTTGGCCTTCTGCGCCTTGGCGTGCCGGACGGCTTCCAGGGTGTCGGCGGTCTCACCGGACTGGGAGATGGCGATCACCAGGGTGCCCCGGTCGAGCACCGGATCGCGGTAGCGGAACTCACTGGCCAGTTCAACCTCCACCGGCAGTCGGGTCCAGTGCTCGATCGCGTACTTGGCCAGCAGTCCGGAGTGGAACGCCGTGCCGCAGGCGACGATGAAGACCTTGTCGACCTCGCGCAGTTCCTGATCGGAGAGCCGTTGCTCATCCAGGACGATGCGGCCGTCGACGAAGTGGCCCAGTAGCGTGTCGGCGACCGCGGTCGGCTGTTCGGCGATCTCTTTGAGCATGAAGTACTCATAGCCGCCCTTTTCTGCGGCGGAGAGATCCCAGTCGATATGGAACCGGCGGGCGTGCACGGCGTCGTCGTTGCCGTCGAAGTCGGTGATCCGGTATCCGTCGGCGGTGATAACCACGGCCTGGTCTTGTCCGAGTTCGACTGCCTCGCGGGTGAATTCGATGAAGGCCGCAACGTCGGAACCGAGGAACATCTCGCCCTCGCCGATGCCCACCACCAGCGGTGTGGACCGCCGCGCGGCGACGATGGTGCCGGGGTCGCCGGCGTGGGCGAAGACCAACGTGAAATGCCCCTCGAGGCGGCGTACGACGGCCAGAACCGAGCCGACGAAGTCGCCGGCGGTAGGTCCGCTCTGATAGGCACGCGACACCAGGTGCACGGCCACCTCGGAGTCGGTGTCGCTGGCGAACTCGACTCCGGCGTTCTCCAACTCGTCACGCAGGCCGGCGAAGTTCTCGATGATCCCGTTGTGCACGACGGCGAACTTGCCGGCGGCGTCGCGGTGCGGATGGGCGTTGCGGTCGGTGGGCCGGCCGTGGGTGGCCCACCGGGTATGGCCAAGTCCAGCGGTCCCGGCCAACACCGCCGGGTCGGTCTCGGCCAGGGCGGCCTCGAGGTTGGCCAGTCGGCCGGCCCGACGCCGCACCGTCAGAGCACCGGCGCCGTCGAGAATTGCCAGTCCGGCCGAGTCGTAGCCGCGGTACTCCATCCGGCGCAGCGCGTCCACCACGACATCACGGGCAGACCGGTGCCCGACGTACGCCACGATTCCGCACATGAGCTTCCAGGGTAGTCCAGCGCGACGGTCGTCCCGGTCGGCTACCGTCGGGGGGTGGCCCGTACCCGCACGCTGTTCAAGTCGCTGACCCGGCGCGGCCCACATCATGTTTTGCGGGGTGACCTGGCCTTCGCCGGAATCCCGGGTGTCGTCTACACCCCGGCGTCGGGCTTCGGCCTGCCCGGTCTGGCCTTCGCCCACGACTGGCTCACCGACGCCGAGCGGTACGCCGGCACATGTGAACACCTGGCCAGCTGGGGCATCGTGACCGCGGCCCCGAACACCCAGCGCGGACTCGCGCCTTCGGTGCTCAACTTCGCCTACGAGTTGGGGGCGACGCTGGACATCCTCTGCGGAGTCCGGCTCGGACCAGGGGAGATCAGTGTCGACCCGGCCAAACTGGCGGTGGCCGGCGACGGATTCGGCGGTGCGGCCGCGATTTTCGCCGCCGCCGGCTTATCCGGTACCGCCAACGGCCCCAAAGCGGTGGCCGCGGTGTTCCCGGCCGTCACCAAGCCCTCTGCGGAGCAGCCGGCAGCCACCCTGACGGTGCCCGGCCTGGTGCTCGCCACCCCGGACGACCGGACCTCGCTGCGCACCGACGCCTACGAGATCGCGCAGGCCTGGAAGGGTTCGATCCTGCGCACTGTCGACGATGCCGACAACGTTGCGGAGAAGCGCCGGTTCGCCAGGTTGCTGGGGCTGCCCGGGTCCGACTCCCGCGGGCAGAAGACGGTGCGGGCACTGCTCACCGGTTTCCTGCTCTACCACCTCACCGGCGATAAGGCCTATGCCGAGTTCGCCGACGCCGACGCCACCCTGCCGCGGACCCGGCTGCCCGATCCCGACGCGCCCGACGTGACCGCCGAGGACCGCTTGGTGGCACTGTTCCGTTAGTCGCCAGGGTCCGACAGCCGCCAGGGTCCGACAGCCGACCAACCGGTAGTTGATATAACCCACTCATGAGAACCGGCGTATTCCTGTCATATTCGGGCGACTTCCGCAAAAGCGTCGAACAGGTCGCGGTGCTGGAGAAACAGGGTGTCGATCTCGCTTTGGTCGCCGAGGCGTACTCATTCGACGCGGTCAGCCAGTTGGGGTATCTCGCGGCGAAGACCTCAACCATCGAAATCGGTTCGGGAGTCTTCCCCATCTACACCCGCACACCGACACTGCTGGCGATGACGGCCGCCGGCCTGGACTACGTCTCTGACGGCCGCTTCCGGTTGGGCATCGGAACGTCGGGTCCACAGGTGATGGAGGGCTTTCACGGCCTGCCGTTCGACGCCCCGATGGGCCGCACCCGGGAGGTCGTCGAGATCTGCCGCCAGGTGTGGCGCCGGGAAAAGGTCTCCCACCAGGGCAAGAACTATCAGATACCGTTGCCGCCGGACCGCGGAACCGGACTGGGTAAATCGCTGCGTCTTATCAATCACCCTGTGCGCGAACGGATTCCGATCCATATCGCCTCGCTCGGTGAACAGAATGTCACGCTGACCGCCGAAATCGCCGAAGGCTGGCAACCGATCTTCTACTACCCCGAACGAGCCGATCGCGTGTGGGGTGACGCATTGCGGGCCGGCACAGCCAAGCGCGACCCCGAACTCGGCGAACTCGATGTCATGGTGGGCGTGTCGTTGGCCATCGGAGACAACGTCGAGGAACGACTGGAGTGGGCCAAACCCGAACTGGCGCTGTACATCGGCGGCATGGGAGCCAAGGGAAAAAACTTCTACCACAACGTCGCCACCAAGTACGGGTTCGGCGAGGCTGCCGATCGCATCCAGGATCTGTATCTGTCGGGCCGCAAGGCCGAGGCGATCGCGGCGGTGCCGGATGAACTGGTGCGCAACATCTCGCTGATCGGCCCTCGGGGTTACGTCAAGGAACGGATCGCCGCGTTCGCCGAAGCGGGCGTGACCACCCTGCTCGCCACCCCCGTCACCGGTGACTCAGCCGAGTACATCGCCTTCGTCGAGCAGTTGCAGCAGCTCCTGGATTGACCTCAGCTCACTGGCCGACCTGCGGAAGTTCGTCTGCAGCGATCTCGCAGGGGCTTTGGTCGGCTGCCGTCGACTCGGCGGCCAGCGGTGGCGGTAGCGGTAGCGGTGATGGCGGCGGTGCCGTCTCGGGCTCAGGTGGTTGCGGTTGGGGCTGGGGCGCGGGCGGTTCCTGCGGTTCCTGCGGTTCCGTCTGCTCCGGGTCAGCGTCAGCAACCGGCTCAGGCTCTGCGGCCGGATCTGGTTGGGCTTCAGGCTCTTTCGACTCCCCTATCCCGGTCTCTACTTCTGGTTCGGGTTCTTCTGGCTCGGCTTCTTCTGGCTCGGCCTCTACGTCTAGGCCGGTTTCAGGGGCAGCCGCCAGAGATTCGGCGAGTGCGGCCACCAAAGCAGCCAACCCACCGCTGGCGTCCGGCAGAGGCGGGGAGACCAGTGGCACCGACGGTGGGGGTGCAGCTTGAGGCGCCCACTGAGCCGGTGCGGGTTGAGGTGCTGCGGCGGGCGCTTCGGGTTGGGGTGCCGCACCCGGCGGGTCACGGTCCGGCGTTGAGCGGGGCGCAGGCATCTCGAAGCGCGGATCACCTCGGGCGGTCAACCGGTTGGCGGACTCCACGTACGCGGTGGTGACTGATTCGGTCGACGAACGCATCGCAGTTACCCACTCCGACCGGATCTCATCGACCCAGGGAGCGATCTGCTGCGAAACAAGCTGGACGGCCGCGCTGTCGGGCACACCACTGAGCACCGCTTCCGCACCGGCCAGCCACTCGGGTCGCGGTCCGGCCGAACGGTCATCGATCCGCACCGCGGCCTCGGCTTTCGTCTCGATCAGATCACCGAGGCGCTGACGGAGCGAGTCCAGCACCTCGGCCGCATCCCGCAGGCCTGCCACGACGGTTGCCGCCGCCGCGCAGTGTCGCTCGACGAATTCCACTGCGGCAGAACCTGACCCACCGGCCCACGCCCCGGCCAGGATGGCCAGCCCCTCCCGTGCGGCCTGCAGTCCCTCATCGGCGGCGTCCGCCGCCGCGGCCACTGCCGCACTGTCCGCCTCGAGGGCTGCCAAACTCAGACCCTGCTCTGTGGCGTACCAGGCCCGCACCTGTTCGGCAGTCAGGCCCGACTCCGGACGGCCGACGGCCCGGCAGGCCGCCACATAGGTCGCGGTGTTGGCCACGGCGGCATCCGCCTGCGCCGGCCGGACGCTCACCGAAGCGCCGCCGCCGCAATGCCCTCGGCCACGACGTGGCGATCGGCACCCTCGCGCACCGCGGCCGCGATCCCCTGCGAAGACTGCACCCACCCGGCGAGGTCGGCGGCCAACAGATCCACCCCGGCGCGAACAGCATCCCCGGCCGCAGCGTGCGAACGACCGGCTGCCGCACCGTCGAACCGGAGGTGACCCAGGTGGCTGACCAGAGCGCCCAGCACGATGTCGGCCGCGGCGTCGAAACGTCGTCCCGCCGCCCGCAACGCCACCGGATCAACCGTGGTGGTTCCCATATGGGATTTAGACGCAACTGGTGCCGCGCGGGTTCCCGCCGATCAGTCTTCGGCGCTGACCGACTTCGCGACCCGGTGCGCCACGTCGCGCGCAGTGTCGGCGTCGGCGGCCTCCACCATGACCCGGATGATCTGCTCGGTCCCGGACGGCCGCAGCAGAATTCGGC
>CAMCWJ010000217.1 GCA_945882475.1 Bifidobacterium breve | reverse complement strand
TCGCCGGCGGGCACCAGTTCGGGGCTGATGCCGAAGGCACGCACCCGGTCGGCGGTGGACTCCCCGACGCAGGCAATCTTTACCCCGGAGAACGCCCGGGCGTCCAGGCCGAACTCGCCGAACTTCTCCCACACCGCGCGGACCGCGTTGGTGGAGGTGAACACCACCCACTGATAGCGGCCGTCGACCAGACCCTTGACCGCCCGTTCCATCTGGGCCGGGCTGCGCGGTGGCTCGACGGCGATGGTGGGCACCTCGACGGGCAGCGCGCCGTGGCCGATGAGGCGCTCGCTCATCTCGGGCGCCTGCTCCTTGGTGCGTGGCACCAGCACCGTCCAGCCGTAGAGGGCGCGACTCTCCCACCAGTTCAGCTTGGACCGGTTCGTCGCCGTGCGGCCGATGGTGACCACCAGCGGACCGGCCATCGGGCCCGCGGGATCCCCGGTGGCCAGAACGCCGCGGTCGGTCAAGCCGTGCAGCGTCGACTCCACCGAGCGCTGTGCACAACTGGTGCCCTGCGCGGTCACCACCGCGGGCGTCGTCTCGGCCAGGCCGTACTCGATCAGGGTGCGGGCGGCCTCGGGCAGGTGCGAGGCGGTCGCGGTCAGGATCAGCGGACCGGGGGCGGCGGCCAGCGCCGCCCAGTCCACCTCGCCGCGCACGTCAGCCACAGTGTGGGTGGACCCCAGCGGCAGGCCGGCGTACGACGGCACCGCGACGGTGGCCGGCAGGCCCGGAACGATTTCGAAGGCCAGGCTGGTGCGCGACACCGCGTGCACCTCGGTGTTCACCGAGTCCAGCGAGAGCGGGTCTCCGGCCACCAGGCGAACCACGTCGGCACCGGCCTTGGCCTCGGCGACCATTGTCTTGGCGACCTCGGCGGGCTCGCCCAGGGCGGGCCGGACGTCGGGGCCCATCGTTACGACCGGCCGGTCGGTCTGCTCATCGGCCGCGGGCGCGGGTCCGGCGGTGGGAGGCAGGTCGACGCCGACCAGTTTCAGCACGGCCTCGGGCACATCCGGATCGGTGAACACACACGTGGCGTTTCCCAGAACGGCGCGGGCCCGGGTCGTCAGCAGTCCGGGGTCGCCGGGGCCGGAGCCGACGAATGTGATGCGCCCAGGCTTCGCCTTGCGCCCTCTGCCGGTCGGGTGACCCGTCATCTCCACTCCCGTTCCACCGCTCATCGCGCCAGTCCGCTCGACATGACCTCGCGCGCCCCCAGATCGAACAACTCCGCAGCGACCGCGAGCCCCAGCTCGGCGGCCCGGTCGGGGGTGCCGATGCCGGACGCACGGATCACGTCGGATCCGTCCACCGCCGCCACGCAGGCGCGCAGCGACAGCTCTTCGAAGACCCGGCCGTCCTCATCGCTGGACTCGACCACCTCGGCGATCGCGCCCACCGGTGCGGAACAACCCGCCTCCAGTGCGGCCAGCAGGGCACGCTCCGCGGTGACCGCGGAGCGGGTGTCGGGGTCTTCCAGCCCCGCCAACAGCGCCGCGAGCCCGGTATCGCCCGAGCGGCACTCCACCGCCAGGGCTCCCTGAGCCGGCGCTGGCAACATCTGCACCGGCTCGAGGGTCTCGGTGATGTCGGCGAGTAGTCCGAGACGGGCCAGACCCGCACGGGCTACGACGACGGCATCGAGATCACCGCTGCTTACCCTGCTCAACCTGGTGTCTAGGTTGCCTCTTAGGGGGCGGATTTCCAAACCGAGACCCAGTGCTCTAATCTGCGCGGCCCGCCGGACCGACGAGGTGCCGATGACCGAACCCGACGGCAATTCGCCGAGGACCAACCCGTCCCGGGCCACCAGGGCGTCGCGGGCGTCCTCCCGGCGCGGCACCGCGGCGATGACGAAGCGGTCGTCCGCCGCCGTCGGCAGGTCCTTGTAGGAATGCACGGCCATGTCCACCCGGCCGTCGGCGATGGCCTCGCGCAGAGCCGCGGTGAAGACCCCGACCCCGATCTCGGCGATCGGCTTATCCGAACGGTCGCCCTCGGTGGTGATGATCACCAACTCGGCGCGATGCCCACGCCCTATCAACTCATCCCGGATCGTCCCGGCCTGCGTGGTGGCCAGCAGGCTGCCCCGCGTGCCGATCCGGATCACCGAATCGCTGGTGGCGCTCAATCGCCCTACTCGGTGTCGTCGAGTTGGCCGATATCGGAATCGGTTGGCGGTAAAAGGATTTCGCCGGCCGCAACGGCATCAACCGCCTGCGGATCGAGTTCGAACAACTCGCGCAGGGCCTCGGCATAGGTGGCGCCGCCCGGTGCACCGGCCAGCTGCTTCACCCGCACAGTCGGGGCGTGCAGAAGCTTGTCGACCACCCGGCGCACCGTGCGGGCGACCTCGTCGCGCTGGGCGGCATCGAGGCCGGGCAACCGGTGCTCGAGGCGCAGCAGTTCGGTGTCGACCACGTCGGCGGCCCGCTGACGCAGTGCGGTGACGGTCGGGGTGACCTCGGCCACCTGCTGGTTGGCCAGATAGGCGGCCACCTCGGCGGCGACGATGCGACGGGCGTCAACGGCGTCGGCCGCGGCAGCCCGCGCCGACGGCTCGCGCTGCACCCGGTCCATGTCCACCACCTCGACCCCGGGCAATCCGGCGACGGCGGGATCGACGTCGCGCGGCATCCCGAGATCGCACAGCACCATCGGCGTGGCGAGGGCGTCGCGGCGACCGGCGGCCAGCGCGTTGTGCACGTCGGCCAGCGAGACCACCGGTCGAACGGCGCCGGTGCAGCTGATCACCAGGTCGGCGTCGGCCAGCGCGGCGGGCAGGTCGTCGAGGGTCATCGCCTGCGCCCCTACCCCCTGCGCGGCGATGATCTCGGCCAGCCGCTCCGCCCGCGGCAGTGAGCGGTTGACGACGTTGACGTGGCCCACCCCCGCGCGGACCAGGTGCGCGGCCGCCAGGCTGCCCATCGAGCCGGCACCGATCACGGTGGCGGTCAGTCCGGCCAGCGCGGTGTAGGAGGGGCCCAGTTCGGGCCGGTACAGCCGTTCAGCGGCGACGTGCAGCGCCACCGACACCACGCTGGCACCGGCGGCGTCGATCGAGGTCTCGTTGTGCACCCGCTTGCCGACCGCGAGCGCCCGCTGGGCCAGGTCGTGCAGGACCCGCCCGACGGAGCGGTTGGCCTCGGCGGCACCGTAGGCCCGCCGCACCTGGCCGAGCACCTGCTGCTCGCCCACCACCGCGCTGTCCAGTCCGCTGGCGACGGCGAAGAGGTGCTCGACGGCAGCCTCGCTGTAGCGCACATAGGCATGCTTGGACAGCTCGGCCAGGGACATCCCGGATTGATCCGCCAGCACCTGCCCGATCGCCGAGAGTCCGCCGTGGAAGGCGTCGACCACGGCGTAGACCTCGACCCGGTTGCAGGTCGAGAGCACCATCGCCTCGGTCACCAGCGGCGACTGCAGAATCTGCGCCACCAGCTTGAGTTGGTCGGATTCGTCGCTGCTGAGTTGCTCGAGCACCGAGACCGGCGCGCTGCGGTGCGAGACCCCGAACAACAGGACGCTCACCGCGCGATCACCGCTCCTATGAACATTGGGTTGTGCTAACCCTGCGAACCTACGACAGACGGTAAACGCTGCGCAGCGGGCTGACCAAATTCAGACCGGCTCTTCACCGGTTCGTCATATGGGCCCTATCACGTGGCCCCTATCACGTGGGGCCTGCCAGGTCGGCCCGCAGTCGCGGCTCGTCGATGTCCCAGTAGCTGTGCTCGCGGCCATCGAGCAGCACCACCGGCAGCCGGTCGCCGAACTCCGCCCGCAATGCCGCCTCGCCCGCGGCCGCGGCGGCGTCGACGTCGGTGAGGCTCAGCTCGAAATCCAGTTCGGCGGCCAGTTCGGCCAACCGGCGGTGAACCCGCTCGCAGATGCCGCAGCCGGCACGGGTGAGCAGTTCGACATGGGGGCGGCTCATCACTATTCAGTGTGGCACCCCCGATAGGCTGGAAGCATGGCTTCTCTCGACGAAGAGCAGGGTGCGGCGCCCGGGCCCCCGCCGGCCGATCTGACCGCCGCGGCCTTCTTCGACGTCGACAACACCCTGGTTCAGGGGTCATCGCTGGTGCACTTCGGCCGAGGCCTGGCCGCGCGCAAATACTTCCGCTACTCCGATATGTGGAAGTTCATCTACGCGCAGGCGAAGTTCCAGGTAACCGGCCGGGAAAACAGCGACGACGTCGCCGAGGGCCGGCGCAAAGCGCTGGCGTTCATCGAGGGCCGCTCGACGACGGAGTTGGCCACCCTCGGCGAGGAGATCTACGACGAGATCATCGCCGACAAGTTCTGGGCGGGCACCCTGGCGCTGGCCCAGATGCACCTCGACGCCGGGCAGCAGGTGTGGCTGGTCACCGCCACCCCCTACGTACTGGCCGAGATCATCGCCAGGCGGCTCGGCCTGACCGGCGCGCTGGGCACCGTGGCCGAGTCGGTCGACGGCGTCTTCACCGGCCGACTGAACGGCGACATCCTGCACGGCCTGGGCAAGGCGCACGCGGTTCGCGCACTGGCCGTGCGGGAGGGCCTGAATCTGAAGCGCTGCACCGCGTACTCCGACAGCCACAACGACGTGCCGATGCTGTCGCTGGTGGGTACCGCGGTCGCGATCAACCCGGACGGCGACCTGCGCGACACCGCACGCGAGCGTGGTTGGGAGGTCCGCGATTTCCGCACCGCGCGCAAGGCGGCCCGAATCGGCGTGCCGTCGGCGCTGGCACTGGGGGCGGTCGGCGGTGCGCTGGCGGCGGCCGCGTCCCGCCGCAACGAGCACGACTGACTCGCGGGGCGGGGCGGGCCTGCGCGCGTCGCGCTAAACTCCCGCAATGTCTTTCGCCAGTGACATCATCGGAACCCACGACCGCTACCACGACTATTTCCTGGTCGGCCGGGAGAAGATCCGCGAGTATGCCCGGGCGGTGCAGTCCGAGGATCCACTGCATTTCGACGAGGAGGCGGCGCGAGCCGCGGGCTATCCCGGGGTGGTGGCGCCGCTGACGTTCATCGCGGTCGCCGGACGCCGGGTGCAACTTGAACTCTTCGAGCAGTTCGATGTCGGCATCAATTTGGCCCGGGTGATCCACCGGGACCAGAAGATCCTCTTCCACCGGCCGATCCACGCCGGTGACAAGTTGTACTTCGACGCCTACCTGGACTCGGTGATCGAGTCCCACGGCACGGTGA
>CAMCWJ010000216.1 GCA_945882475.1 Bifidobacterium breve | reverse complement strand
ATGGCCCGCAGGCCCGCCCAGGCGCGGGTGAGCCGCTCCCGGATCAGCGGGTCGTCGATGGCGCCTGTTTCCTTGGCCAGCTCCACCAGACCGGAAAGCTCACGCGCGTAACGGATTTGCTGGCCGAGCGTCGAGACGCCGCGCTCGTACATCAGGGTGTTCATCGCCACCCGCCAGCCGTCTCCCGGCTCGCCCACCACCAGATCGGCGTCGGTACGCGCGTCGGTGAAGAACACCTCGTTGAACTCGGAGTCGCCGGTGAGCTGGACGATCGGCCGGATCTCAATGCCCGGCTGGTCAAGCGGGACAAGCAGATACGCGAGGCCGGCGTGCCGCTTTGAGCCCTTCTCGGAGCGGGCCAGCACGAAACACCACTGGGACCAGTGCGCCAGCGAGGTCCACACCTTCTGGCCGTTGATGACCCAGTGCCCGCCATCGAGTACCGCCGACGTCGAGACCGCTGCCAGGTCGCTGCCGGCACCCGGCTCGGAGTAGCCCTGCGACCACAACTCGGTGACATCGCGGATGGCGGGCAGGAAGCGTTGCTGCTGCGCAGGCGTGCCGTCGGCGATCAGGGTCGGTCCGACGAGTTCCTCGCCCAGATGGTTGACCTTGTCGGGGGCGTTCGCGTGCGCGTACTCCTCGTAGAAGGCCACCCGGTGCGCCACCGACAGGCCGCGGCCGCCGTGTTCGACCGGCCAGCCCAGGCAGGTCAGCCCGGCCGCGGCCAGCCGCTGGTTCCAGGCCAGCCGCGCCTCGAAGGCCTCGTGCTCGCGCCCCGGCCCGCCGAGGCCCTTGAGTGCGGCGTATTCACCGACCAGATTCTCTGCCAGCCATTCACGGACCTCCGCCCGGAACTCCTCGACCGTAATCACCCTTGTAGGCTAACCTACCAAGCACTTGCTTGTGTGGAGACCCAGAGGAGCAGCAATGACCGCCGGCACGGGGCATCTGCTCACCACGCCGGCGGCGCTGGACCGGGCCGCCCGTGACTACGCCGGCCACCCCGCACTGATTACTCCGGAACGGAGTTTCACCTTCGCCGAATTGCGCGCCGAAGTGCGCCGCACCGCCGCGGCGATCGCGGGCCTGGGCGTCGCACCGGGTGACCGGGTGGCCATCTGGTCGCCCAACACCTGGCACTGGGTCGTCGCCTGCCTGGCAATCCACCACGCCGGCGCGGTGGTGGTCCCGTTGAACACCCGCTACACCGCGGCAGAAGCCGCGGACATCCTGGCCCGCACCAAGGCACCGTTGCTCATCGGGATGGGCAGCTTCCTCGGCCTTGATCGGGTGGGCGACCTCAACCGCGACGGGTTGCCCGATCTCGCCCACATCGTCCGGGTGCCCGTCGACGCCGACGACGGAACCTGGGATGAACTCCTGGCCGGGCCCGCCGTCGCGGATTCGGAGATCGACGCCCACGCGGCCGCGGTACGCCCGGACGACGTCGCCGACATCCTGTTCACCTCGGGCACCACCGGTCGCAGCAAGGGCGTGCTGTGCGCGCACCGGCAGTCGCTGTCTGCCCCCGCGGCATGGGCGCAGTGCGGCCAACTCACCAGTGCCGACCGCTATCTGTGCATCAACCCCTTCTTCCACAACTTCGGCTACAAGGCCGGGATCCTGGCCTGCCTGCAGACCGGCGCCACGCTGATCCCAGAGCTGACCTTTGATCCCGAGCAGGCGATGCGGTCAATCGAGAAACATCGGATCACGGTGCTGCCCGGACCACCGACCATCTATCAGACTCTGCTGGATCACCCGTCCCGCAAGGACTTTGACCTCAGCTCGCTGCGGTTCGCCGTCACCGGCGCGGCGACCGTGCCGGTCGTACTCATCGAGCGGATGCAGAGCGAGTTGGATTTCGACATCGTGCTGACGGCCTACGGCCTGACCGAGGCGAGCGGCTTCGGCACCATGTGCCGGATCGACGACGACCCAGTCACGGTGGCCACCACCTGCGGGCGCCCGATCGCGGACTTCGAACTGCGCATTGCCGCCGAGGACGACACCGACAACTCGCAAGCCGGCGAGGTGCTGTTGCGCGGACCGAACGTAATGCTCGGCTACCTCGACGACCCGGACGCCACCGCGGCGGCCATCGACTCCGAAGGCTGGTTGCACACCGGCGACATCGGCACAGTCGACAATGCGGGGAACCTCCGGATCACCGACCGACTCAAGGACATGTACATCTGCGGCGGCTTCAACGTCTATCCCGCCGAGATCGAGCAGGCACTGGCCCGGTTGGACGGCGTGGCCGACGTCGCGGTGATCGGCGTACCCGATGAGCGTCTGGGCGAGGTGGGCCGCGCGTTCATCGTGCTCCGTCCCGGTGCGACAATCGACGAGGGTGCCGTAATTGCCTACAGCCGTGAGCATCTGGCGAATTTCAAAGCACCCCGATCGGTGGTCTTCATTGATGCGCTGCCCCGCAACGCCGGTGGAAAAGTGGTCAAACCCACACTGCGAGAGATGACCTGATGGATCTGAACTACGACGAACCGACCTGCGCCTTCCGCGACGAGGTGCGGGCTTTTCTAGCAGCCAACACCGCGTCGTTCCCGACGAAGTCCTACGACACCGCCGAGGGTTTCGCGCAGCATCGACTCTGGGACCGGGTGCTGTTCGACGCCGGGCTGTCGGTCATCACCTGGCCCAAGGAGTACGGCGGCCGCGATGCGACGCTGCTGCAGTGGGTGGTGTTCGAGGAGGAGTACTTCCGGGCCGGCGCGCCGGGGCGAGCGAGCGCGAACGGCACCTCGATGCTGGCGCCGACGCTGTTCTCGCACGGCACCGAGGAGCAACTGGCGCGGATCCTGCCGAAAATGGCCAGCGGCGAGGAGATCTGGGCGCAAGCCTGGTCGGAACCCGAGTCGGGCAGCGATCTGGCCTCACTGCGTTCTACGGCCACCCGGACCGACGGCGGCTGGCTGCTCAACGGCCAGAAGATCTGGAGCAGCCGGGCGCCATTCGGCGAGAGAGGCTTCGGGCTGTTCCGCTCCGACCCCGACGCGCAACGCCATCAGGGCCTGACCTATCTGATGTTCGATCTGCACGCCGACGGGGTGACCGTGCGTCCGATCGAACAACTCGGCGGTGAGACCGGTTTCGGTGAGATCTTCCTCGACGACGTGTTCGTCGCCGACAACGACGTCATCGGCACCGTGCACGAGGGGTGGCGGGCAGCGATGAGCACGGCCAGCAACGAGCGCGGGATGTCGCTGCGCAGTCCGGCCCGCTTCGTCGCACCCGCCGAGCGATTGGTGCAGACCTGGCGGGACCGCGGTAGTGACCCCGCTTTCGCCGACCGAGTGGCCGACGCGTGGATCAGGGCACAGGCCTACCGGCTGCACACCTTCGCCACCGTGACCCGATTGGCCGACGGCGGCGAACTGGGCGCGGAATCCTCAATGACAAAGGTGTTCTGGTCCGATCTCGACGTCGCGATCCACCAGACTGCGCTGGAACTGCGGGGTGCCGACGCAGAGCTTGCCGACAACTGGAGCGACGGGCTGTTGTTCGCCCTGGGCGGCCCGATCTATGCCGGCACCAACGAGGTGCAGCGCAACATCATCGCCGAGCGGTTGCTCGGACTCCCCCGAGACAGCGCCGGGAAGAAGTCATGAGATTCGAACTCGACGCCGAGCAACGGGACTTCGCCGCCAGCATCGACGCCGCCCTGGGTGCCTCCGACGTCCCGGCCGCGGTTCGGGCCTGGGCAGAAGGCGACACCGCGCCGGGCCGCAAGGTGTGGACGCTGCTCAGTGATCTCGGGGTGACCGCGCTGACGGTGCCGGAGAAGTTCGACGGCCTGGGCGCCCACCCGGTGGATCTGGTCGTGGCATGCGAACGGTTGGGACGGTGGTGTGTACCCGGGCCGGTCACCGAATCCATTGCGGTGGCGCCGGTTCTGCTGGCCGACGATGACCGGTCCACTGGGCTCGCCTCCGGTGAACTCATCGTCACCGTGGCGTTGCCGCCGACGGTGCCGCGCGCGGTCGACGCCGATTTCGCCGGTCTGGTCCTGCTGGCCTCCGAGGGCGGGTTTGCCGAGGCGACCGCCGGAGTCCGCCACGACTCAGTCGATCCGAGCCGACGACTGTTCGACGTGACGGCATCGGGGTCGGCCCGACCGGCCGACGTCGCGCGGGCCTATGAGTTCGGTGCTCTGGCAACCGCAGCGCAACTGGTCGGTGCCGGGCAGGCGATGCTGGACATGTCGGTGGAATACGCCAAGCAGCGCAGCCAGTTCGGCCGGCTGATCGGCAGCTACCAGGCGATCAAGCACGCACTCGCCGACGTCGCGATCGCGCTGGAGTTGGCGCGGCCACTGCTGTTCGGTGCGGCGCTGTCGCTGGCTGACGACTCGGCCGACACCGCCCGTGACGTCAGCGCGGCCAAGGCTGCCGCCTCGGATGCCGCACTGCACGCGGCGCGCGCGTCGCTGCAGACCCACGGCGCCATCGGCTACACCGCCGAGCACGACCTGTCGCTGTGGCTGCTGCGAGTGCAGGCGTTGCATTCGGCATGGGGCGACCCGGCACACCATCGACGCCGTGTTGTGGAGGCATTGTGAGCGAGGAACGAGATTTTCTGCGGCAGACCGTCGCCGACCTGGTGACCAAACATGCAAGCCCCGAGGCGGTTCGCAGTGCCATGGATTCCGCCCGCGGATACGACGAGAAGCTGTGGGCGATGCTCTGCGAACAGGTGGGCGTGGCCGCACTGGTGGTTCCCGAGGAGTTCGGCGGGGCCGGCGGCGAATTAGGCGATGCCGCAGTGGTTCTGGAGGAACTGGGCCGCGCGCTGGTCCCCACACCACTGCTGGGAACCATTCTCGCCGAGATGGCTCTGCTTGCCGCTGATGAACCCGACGGTGACACCCTGGAACAACTCGCGGCCGGGTCGGCGATCGGCACGGTCGTCTTCGACCGCGATTACGTGCTTAACGGGGACGTCGCCGATGTGGTGCTGGCGCTCGACGAGGGCCGGATCGTGCGCTGGAACGAGCCGACGGCGACGCCGTTGACGACCATGGACCCCACCCGCCGGCTGGCCCGGCTCACCCCGGGTGGCACATCGCCGGTCGCCCGCGACCCAGGACTGGCCGACACCGCAGCCATCCTGTTGGCCGCCGAGCAGCTCGGCGCTGCAGCCCGTTGCCTGGAACTGACCGTCGAATACACCAAGACGCGAGTGCAG
>CAMCWJ010000215.1 GCA_945882475.1 Bifidobacterium breve | reverse complement strand
ACCGACTCGCGCAGCGCCCGGTCGAAGATGACCTCCCAGCAGGTGGCTACGCCGACCGGTACGCCGGCCGGGCGCACCACGCCGGTGCCGTCGCCCGGCACGAAGTAGCCGGCCCGGTCGGCATAGGACGACAGGTGCCGGAAGAATCCGCGCCAGGGCAGGTACTCCCCGAACGGCTGGACGATCTGCTTGTCGTGGCGTTCGCCGGGCCCGTCGACCGGATCCCAGACGAGCACGGTGTTGGAGGCCACCGGGTCCTCCGGGGTCCAGTCCGGGCGGGCCAGCACGGTGCCGACCAGGATCGGCACGCCGATCCCCCGGGCGGCGACGCTGATCTGTTGTGCCGCGTCGGCGTTGCGCAGCGGGTCGATGTCGGAGGAGTTCTCCGGCCAGATCACGAACGCGGGCTGCGCAACCTTGCCGGCCCGCACGTCGTCGGCCAGCTGCAGGGTCTGCGCGACGTGGTTGTCCAGCACGGCGCGGCGCTGGCTGTTGAAATCTAAGCCGAGTCGCGGCACATTGCCCTGGATGGCGGCCACCGTGATGGCGGGCTCGTCGGCGGTGGCCTCCCCCGCCCGGCGGACACCCGGTGTGGCCAGCACCGTGATCAGCAGCACCGCGGCGATCACCGCCACCGGTGTGACGAGCCGACCGGTCACCAGCGCGCACAGCGAAGTGCCCAGCAGTGCGACGGCGAACGACACCAGCGGGGCACCACCCCATTGCGCCAAGGCCAGCAGAGGACCGTCGGTCTGCCCGAAAGCGACTACGCCCCAGGGGAACCCGCCGAACGGGATCGTGGATTTGAGCAATTCCTGTAGCGACCACAGCAGCGCCAGCCACAGCGGCCAGCCCGGCAGCCGGGCCACCCGCACACCGAACAACCCGAAGACCGCTGGGAACGACGCCTGTAGCACCGCCAGCACGATCCAGGGAAAGCCACCGACCAGTCCGCTGATCCACGGCAACAGCGGAAGGTAGAACGCCATTCCGAACAGGAACCCGTAGCCGAGTCCGCCGGCCATCGTGGTGCCCGGATGTCTGAGCACCCAACTGAGCACGGCGATCGCGGGCACCGCCGACCACCACCAGCCGACCGGCGGGAAACTGACGCACATCAGCAGGCCGGCCAGCACGGCCAACCCCAGTCGCAGCATCCGCGGTGCCAGCGCGCCGCCGATGCGGGCGATGCGCTCAGCCATGGATCACCACGCCGCGGTGGACGGTCTGCAGGCAGCGCGGCAGCGGGTCGCCCGGGTCCAGTCGGGGCAGTGCCGGCACCCGTGAGCGCGGGTCGGTGGACCAGCGCGCCACGCTGTCGGCGGGCGCGCTGACATCGAGCTCACCGGTGTCCCACAGCGCGTAGGAGGCCGGCGCGCCGGGCGCCAGCGTGCCACTGACTCCGTCGCGCACCCCGCCGGCCCGCCAGGCCCCCCGGGTTGCGGCCGCGAACGCCGCCCGCACCGAGATGGCACTGCCGGGGGTCCGGTGCTGGCTTGCCGCCCGCACCCATTCCCACGGGTTCATCGGCGTCACCGGGCTGTCCGAGCCGAACGCCAAAGGCACACCCGCCGAGGCTAATTGGGCCAGCGGGTTGAGTCCGGCTGCGCGGTCGGCGCCGAGGCGTCGGGCATACATGCCGTCCGGCCCGCCCCACAGCGCGTCGAAGATCGGTTGCATGCTGGCGGTGATCCCCCAGGCGCCGAGCTGGGCGGCCTGCTGCGCCGAGACCATCTCGAGGTGCTCGAGGCGATGCCCGCAGCGGGCCACCGCGGGAGCACCGAACCGCGCCACCGTGCGCTCGAGCGCATCGACCACCGCGGTGACGGCGGCGTCGCCGATGACGTGGAAGCCGGCCGTCACACCGGCCTCGGTGCAGGCGGCCAGATGGTCTTCGATGGCGGCGTCGTCCAGGTATCGGATGCCGGTGCAGTCGGGAGCATCCGCGTAGGGGTGGCTCAGCCAGGCGGTGCCCGAGCCCAGTGCACCGTCGACGAACAAGTCACCGGCGAGTCCGCGGGCTCCGGTTTCGGCCAGCAGTGCGCGGGCTTGCGCGGCGGTGGACACCGCCTCGCCCCAGTAGCCGACCACCTCGACGCCGTGGGTGGTGTCGCGCAGTTCCTGCCAGTCCTGCGCGCCGCCGATGTCGGGTCCGGCGCACTCGTGGACCGCGACGATGCCGGCCGCGGCGGCGGCGTCCAGGGCCGCCCGGCGGGCGTTGGCGCGCTGCGCGACGGTGAGCAGGCCGCGCGCTTCGGCGCGGACGAGGTGGTGGGCGGCGGCCGATAGCGGCCGTTGCGGGTCGAAGCCGGCGGCCGCCGACAGGCCCGTCACCCGCCCGCGCAGCGCACTGGAGGCCGCCGCGGAGTGCACGTCGACTCGGGCCAGATATACGGGGATCCCGCCCACCACGGCGTCGAGATCGGCCGTGCTCGGCGGTTGTCTGACATCGCCACGGGCCCAGTTCGTGTCGTCCCAGCCGTGTCCCCACACCGGGTGCCCGGGATGCGCGGCGACGTGTGCGGCGAGCAGCCTCAGCAGATGCTCGAGGCTGGTGGCCGCGGTGAGGTCAAGACCGGTGATCCCCAGGCCGGTGGCGGTGACGTGGACGTGGCTGTCGACGAACGCCGGTGCTACGAAAGCTCCGTCCAGATCGACGGTTGCGGCATCCGGGAACTGAGCCCGGCCGACAGCGTCGCTACCCAGCCAGGCGACCACGCCGTCGCGCACCGCCATCGCAGTGGCGTCCGGGTGCGACGGGCTGTGCACCAGCCCGTTGAACAGAAGTGTGGTCACCGGGTCAGTGTGACGGTTCAGCGGACGATAGGAAGATTGTCCCCGCCGTAGGACGCACCGCCGGACTCACCGTCGGACTCGCCGTCGACGATCTCGCCCTCGACGACCTCGCCGTCGATGTAGTCGCCCCGGCCGGCCCCGGCACCGCGGAATGCCGAGAGGTTGACCGCGCCCAGCCGCCGGTCGATTCCCCGGGTGAGCATGGTTTCGGCCAGCGGGCGCATCGCCCCGCGCGTCGGCGGCGCCAGCATCAGGACACCGGCCGTGGTGGTCACGACACCGGGCAGGACCACCAGAAAGGCGCCCAGGCCGACCAGCACACCGTCGGTGACCACACCCCGCGAGACGTTCGGGGCCCTTCGCAGCGCGCGGAGTTGGCCCTTGAGTTGGGTGCCCGCCAGGAGGACGCCCACCACGAAGGTCGCGAGCAGCACCAGCAGCGTCCAGCCCCATCCGAAGGTCCGGACGAGCAGGATTACCGCCACCAGTTCAACCAGCAGGTAGAGGGCCGCAAGACGTGCCGGGTAGCGCAGGAGCGGTCGCATCACTGACTGGAAACGCCCTGCGGCCCGGCCTGGTTCCCATTCCCCCACTCCTGGGGATAACCCCGGCGGTATCAAGCGGCGTCGGGGACCCGAACACCGACCGCGACGGCCTGCTGTCCCCCGTTGGCGCGGGTCAAGTGACCCCTGGTGCCCATGTCTTCGAGAAGCACGGTGTCGCCGGCGCCGACGGTGCGCTCCGTTCCATCGCTGACGGTCACGGTGAGCGATCCGGACATCATGAAGAACCACTGACGGTAGGGCGACGGATGCCACGGCCCCGACCAGCCGGGGGCGAAGCGGACCACCGCGAATCCCTCAGCCGGTATGAAAGCGGATGCCTCCAGCGGCGTGGTCGGGGGCGCGAAGTCGCGCGTCTCCAAAGGCATCTCGCAGTCCTGGAAGTGCGAGTGGCCGTCAGCATCGACGAAGATCCGGAGGTACTTCAGCGGGATGACCATGGTCGGATGCTAGTTGCGCCGGCCGCCAGGCCTACACGTCTCAGGCGGCGCGCAACTCCAGGCCCACCGTGCGGCCGTTGCCGCCGCGCAGCTTGGAGAAGAAGTTGAAGATCCGCCCGACGATCCCGTACCGGCGGTTGATCGCCTGGTAGACGCTCTCGGTCTGCGAGTCGTCCATCACCGAGGCCACCGCATCGATGGCCTCGCCCTTGACGTGGCCGCGCATATCGCAGACCGCCAGGGTGACCCGCGGAGTGTTGCGGATCCGCTTGACCTTCCAGGCGTTCTTCTCGGTGATGACCAGCGCGCGGTCGCCGTCCGCGGCGATCCAGATCGGGGTGGGTTTAGGCCGGCCGTCCTTGGTGAACGTGGTCAGCAGGACGTACTTGGCCTGGGTTACTTCGGCAAATGTGGTGGCAGCCATATAGCCAACCTACCGCGATTCCAGCTCACCTTCAGTGTCGAGCAGCGCCTGGCGCAGCCCGGCCAGCGTCGCCGGGTCGGGGTTCTCCCACATCCCCCGGCCCACCGCCTCCAGCAGTCGCTCCGCCATTCCATGCAGCGCCCACGGGTTGGACTCGTTCATGAACTTGCGGTTCTCCGGGTCCAGCACGTACTGCTCGGTGAGTTGTTCGTACATCCAGTCCGCCATCACCCCGGCGGTGGCGTCGTAGCCGAACAGGTAGTCCACGGTGGCCGCCATCTCGAAGGCGCCCTTGTAACCGTGTCGACGCATCGCGGCCATCCAGCGCGGGTTGACCACCCGAGCCCGGAACACCCGGGCGGTCTCCTCGGTCAGGGTGCGGGTGCGCACCGAGTCGAATCGGGTGTTGTCGCCGATATAGGCCGTCGGGGCCTGCCCGGTCAGCGCCCGCACGGTGGCGATCATTCCGCCGTGGTACTGGAAGTAGTCGTCGGAGTCGGCGATGTCGTGTTCGCGGGAGTCCAGGTTCTTGGCCGCCACCACGATCCGGCGGTACTGCATGGACATGTCCTCCGCGGCCGGGCGGCCGTCCAGGTCGCGGCCGTAGGCGAACCCTCCCCACGTGGTGTAGACCTGCGCGAGGTCGGCATCGTCACGCCAGTTGCGGTTGTCGATCACCTGCAGCAGACCGGCTCCGTAAGTTCCTGGTTTGGAACCGAAAATCCTTGTAGTGGAACGGCGTTCATCACCGTGAATCTCCAGGTCGGCCTGGACGTGGGCCCGGATGAAGTTCTGCTCGCACGGCTCGTCGAGGCCGGCGACCAGCCGAACAGCGTCGTCGAGCATGGTGACCACGTGCGGGAAGGCGTCCCGGAAGAACCCGGAGATGCGCACGGTGACGTCGATGCGGGGCCGCGCGAGTTCGTCGAGTGAGATCACCTCCAGATCTACCACGCGCCGGGAGGCGTCGTCCCAGATCGGCCGGACCCCCAGCAGCGCCAGCACTTC
>CAMCWJ010000214.1 GCA_945882475.1 Bifidobacterium breve | reverse complement strand
CCCGTCGTACGAGGATCAGTACTACAGCCCGGACTTCGGCCAGGCCACCGGTGTCGCGGTGCCACTGGACGACTACGGGTACAGCGACTACCAGCGGTAGTCACCTAGACGAAAAGAGCCTCCGCCCGCCGCGGGGGCTCTTTTCTTTTGCCACCTCTAGACTGGCCGACGTGCTCATCGGTTCCCATGTCCGGTCCGACAACCCACTGGCCGGCGCGCTTGCCGATGAGGCCGACGTGGTGCAGTTCTTCCTCGGCGACCCGCAGAGTTGGAAGAAGCCACCGCCGCGTCCCGACGCCGACCTGCTGCTGCGCTCGCCAGTCCCGCTGTATGTGCATGCGCCGTATCTGATCAATGTCGCCTCGGCGAACAACAAGATCCGGATCCCGTCCCGCAAGATCCTGCAGGACACCTGCGATGCGGCGGCGGCGGTCAACGCCACCGCGGTGATCGTGCACGGCGGCCATGCCGACGACGGCGATGTCGAAGCCGGCTTCGAGCGCTGGGCCAAGGCACTGGCGGCGCTGAACACCGATGTGCCGGTGTATCTGGAGAACACCGCCGGCGGCACGCACGCGATGGCCCGCCATTTCGACACCATCGCGCGGCTGTGGGAACGCATCGGCGACACCGGGATCGGCTTCTGCCTGGACACCTGCCATGCCTGGGCGGCCGGTGAGCAGTTGATCGACGCGGTGGAGCGCATCCGGGCGATCACCGGGCGGATCGATCTGCTGCACTGCAACGATTCCCGCGACGCCGCCGGGTCCGGCGCGGACCGGCACGCCAACTTCGGCACCGGCCAGATCGACCCGCAACTGTTGCTGGCGGTGGTCCGAGCCGCCGACGCACCGGTGATCTGCGAAACGGCCGACGAGGGCCGCCACGGCGACATCGCCTTCCTGCGCGACAACCTCTAGCTGAGGTAGACCTTCCGCAGCGTCTCGGTCACCGTCCACACCGTGTGTGCACCGACGCCCAGTCGTGCGACATCGCCCGGCCCCAGAGCCAACGGCGCTGTGCCGTCGGCGAATTCGACGGTGGCGGCACCGGAAAGCACCACGAACACCTCGTCGACCTCGACGTCGCGGGTCACTCCCGGTGTCATCTCCCACACCCCGACTTCGAGGCCGCCGAACATCCCGAGACTGGCCCAGCCGGTGTGCGGGTGGCCTTGCACGACGCCCTCCGGTGGCACCGGTTGACGCTCGATCAGGTGTGAGGCGGCATGGACGACCGTGTTCAGGCGCATCCGCGGATTCTGTCAGGAATACCTCATCTTGTGCGGCCGAGCGCAAACGTACTATCGACCAATGCCCGACACCCACCTGGTCACCAACCAGGTTCCGCCGCTGCTGGACTACAACCCCGCCACGTCGCCGGTGTTGATGGAGGCCCTGATGCGCGAGGGCGGGGGTTGGGGAGCCGAGGAGGTAACCGAACTCGGTGCGCTCTCGGGCAGCTCCGTCGCCCAGCGTTGGGGTGAACTGGCTGACCGCAACATCCCGGTGCTGCACACCCACGACCGCTTCGGCCACCGGATCGACGAGATCGAGTACGACCCCGCCTACCACGAGTTGATGCGGGCGGCGATCGCGCACGGCCTGCACGCCGCGCCGTGGGCCGACGGCCGGCCCGGCGCCCATGTGGTGCGCGCAGCGAAGATGGGAGTCTGGACGCCTGAGCCGGGCCACGTCTGCCCGATCTCGATGACCTACGCCGTCGTTCCGGCGTTGCGCCACAACGCCGAACTGGCCGCCACCTACGAGCCGCTGCTCACCAGCCGTGAGTACGACCCCGAACTGGCGATCCCGGCCACCAAGGCGGGCCTGACCGCGGGCATGTCGATGACCGAGAAGCAGGGCGGGTCCGATGTGCGGGCCGGTACCACCGCGGCGATACCCAACGGGGACGGCAGCTATTCCATCACCGGGCACAAGTGGTTCACCTCGGCGCCGATGTGCGACTTCTTCCTGGTGCTCGCGCAGGCGCCGGGCGGCTTGAGTTGTTTCTTCCTACCGCGGGTGCTGCCCGACGGCAGCCGCAACCGGATGCTGTTGCAGCGCTTGAAGAACAAGCTCGGAAACCATGCCAACGCATCCAGTGAGGTGGAATACGACGGCGCCACCGCGTGGCTGGTGGGGGAGGAGGGCCGCGGTGTTCCCACCATCATCGAGATGGTGAACCTGACCCGGCTGGACTGCACCCTGGGCAGTGCCACCAGCATGCGCCAGGGACTGTCCCGCGCTATTCATCACGCCCAGTACCGCAAGGCGTTCGGGACCTACCTCGTCGACCAACCGCTGATGCGCAATGTGCTCGCCGATCTGGCCGTCGAAGCCGAGGCCGCCACCATGCTGGCGATGCGGATGGCCGGTGCCACCGATGCCGCGAACCGAGGCGACGAGCGGGACACCCTGCTGCGCAGGATCGGTCTGGCCGCCGCCAAATACTGGGTGTGCAAGCGGGCCACCCCACATGCCGGTGAGGCACTGGAATGCCTGGGCGGCAACGGATATGCCGAGGAGTCCGGGATGCCGCGGCTCTTTCGGGAAGCTCCACTGATGGGGGTATGGGAGGGCTCGGGCAACGTCAGCGCGCTGGATGCGTTGCGCGCCATGGCAACCCGCCCCGAGTGCGTGGAGGTGCTCTTCGACGAACTGGGCTCCACCGCCGGATCGGATGCTCGCCTCGACGCCCACGTCGAGGCGTTGCGATCCGGGATCGGCGATACCTCCGCCGTCGAGTACCGCGCCCGAAAGGTCGCCGAGGACATCAGCCTCGCACTGCAGGGCTCGCTGCTGGTTCGCCACGGACATCCCGCGGTCGCCGAGGCGTTCCTGGCGACCCGACTCGGCGGAAATTGGGGTGGCGCGTTCGGCACCCTGCCGGTCGGACTCGACCTGGCCCCGATTCTCGAACGGGCGATGGTGAAGGGATGAGCGTGCGGGTGGAGCGCACCGGCGACGTCACGACGGTGATCCTGGACCGGCCGCACGCCCGCAACGCCGTCGACGGCCCCACCGCGCTGGCGCTGTTCGCGGCGTTCGAGGAGTTCGAGCGCGACGAGTCGGCCGCGGTGGCCGTGCTGTGGGGCGATCACGGAACCTTCTGTGCCGGAGCTGATCTCAAGGCGATCGGCACATCGGAATCCAACCCCATTCACCGCACCGGACCCGCTCCGATGGGCCCGACCCGGATGATCCTGTCCAAGCCGGTGATCGCGGCCGTCAGTGGCTACGCGGTCGCCGGCGGACTGGAACTCGCACTGTGGTGCGACCTACGGGTGGTCGAGGAGAATGCGGTGTTCGGTGTGTTCTGCCGGCGGTGGGGCGTGCCGTTGATCGACGGCGGAACGGTGCGCCTGCCCCGTCTCATCGGGCACAGCCGCGCGATGGACATGATCCTCACCGGCCGCGCCGTCGACGCTGCCGAAGCACTGGCCATCGGACTGGCCAATCGTGTTGTGCCCATAGGGCACTCACGTCAGGCCGCCGAGGAGCTGGCGGCCGAACTCGCCCGCGCCCCGCAGGGCTGCCTGCGATCGGACCGACTCTCGGCGCTGCACCAGTGGGGCCGGTCCGAGGCGGAGGCGATGGACTTCGAGTTCGGCAGTCTGTCAAAGGTGGCCGCCGAGTCCCTGGCCGGCGCCAAGCGATTCGCCCAAGGGGCGGGGCGCCACGGCGCGAAGGCCTGACGCGGGGCAGGTCAGCCCTTAGTGATCGTGTTCCCGGTACCGGGGTTGTTGACCGTCGGCTCGCCGGCCCGGTAGGTGATGGTGTTGTTCAACCCGACCACGGAGAGTTCTCCGTCGATGCGCTCGAAGTCGATCTTGTTGTCGGCGCCGCCGACGGTGACCCCGCCGCACGAACCCGTGACGGTGAGGGTGTTGTTGGACCCGCCGATGTTGAGCGACTTGCCCCGCGCGCAGTCGATGTCCGCTCTGGTGCCGAACGAGCCATAGTTGATGGTGTTCGCGATCTGCAGTTGGGCGTCGGCGCGGTCGTCACCTGAGCCGCAGGCGGCCAGCGCCACGGCGGCCAGTGCCAGCAGCGCGCCGAGTCCGGCCGCCTGGGTGGGAAGGTGCTTGCGCATCGGAATCGAGACTACGGGGCGTTAGAGTTTGCTGACCAGTGGGAAGGCGGTGCATGACGCAAACGGAGACGGGCGCCGGTTCGCGTCCGGGCGCACGGCTGCCGGCCAGAACGCCCAAGCTCAGCCGGGAGACGATCGTGCTGGCGGCCTTGGCTTTCCTGGATCGCGAGGGCTCCGACGGGCTGACGATCAACGCGCTAGCCACCCAGTTGGGCACCAAGGGTCCGTCGCTGTACAACCATGTCGACAGCCTCGAAGACCTGCGGCGCGCGGTCCGGATGCGGGTCATCGACGACATCCTGCAGATGCTCACCACGGTCGGGGCCGGCCGCACCCGCGACGACGCCGTGATGGCGATGGCCAGTGCGTATCGCAGCTATGCCCACCATCATCCCGGTCGGTACTCGGCGTTCACCCGGATGCCCTCGGGCGGGGATGACCCGGATTTCGCCGTCGCATCGCGCGCCGCGGCCGCCCCGGTCATCGAGGTGCTCGCGTCCTACGCCCTCGACGGCGAGGACGCCTTCTACGCGGCTCTGGAGTTCTGGGCTGCCCTGCACGGATTCGTCCTCTTGGAGATGACCGGCGTGATGGATGAGGTGGACACCGACGCGGTGTTCTCCGACATGGTGCTGCGCCTGGCCGCCGGCATGGCGCACCGCAACGACCACCCGGCACCGCCTGACCTGCGGTAAGCAGCCCGCTGGCCGGTTTGGTGGCGAGTCCCGGGCCTGGTATCGTGAGGGCTCGTGCCTGGCCGACAGGTGCGCATGCTTCGAAGATGCAGGCGCGCGCCGGGCAAATTCGTATGTCGTGAGCATCAGGAAATGCAGCGGATTTTCCTGGTGCGCCCGCGTGCGACACGCCCGGTTGCGGGGTACGCAGCAGGGCCGAAAGCGCAGTACACAGACGTGAGAAACGCAGAGAAGACGAGAATAGAAAGCCGGTAGATGCCAACCATTCAGCAGCTGGTCCGCAAGGGTCGCCGCGACAAGATCGCCAAGGTGAAGACCGCGGCCCTCAAGGGCAGCCCGCAGCGCCGCGGCGTGTGCACCCGCGTGTACACCACCACCCCGAAGAAGCCGAACTCGGCTCTTCGCAAGGTCGCGCGCGTCAAGCTGACCAGTCAGGTGGAGGTCACCGCCTACATCCCCGGCGAG
>CAMCWJ010000213.1 GCA_945882475.1 Bifidobacterium breve | reverse complement strand
GAAGATCGAACCGCAGGCGCCGATCGACAAGGACCTCTACGAGCTGCCGCCGGACGAGGCGGCGAACATCCCGCAGGCGCCCACCTCGCTGGCGGCGGTGATCGACCGCCTGGAGTCCGACCACGATTACCTCACCGAGGGCGGGGTTTTCACCACCGACCTGATCGAGACCTGGATCTCCTACAAGCGGGAGAACGAGATCATGCCGATCCAGATCCGGCCGCACCCTTACGAATTCGCCCTCTACTACGACGTGTGAGTCGCACCACTGGGACGTAGGGAGCACCTGGAGTCCACCCGTTGCGCAACCGCGCGACGGGTGGACTCCGGTCCGCCGGTGCTAGGTATCGCCGGAGGCGCAGGTGATGGTGACGTACGCCAGTGGCTGGGCGCCGTCGGAGCCCACGGTGTCGATGTTGCTCACCGTGCACTGCGACAACGGGACGTCCGGTGTGCCGTTCTCGTAGTTGAATTGGACGTCGTAGCCAAGTTCGTCCAGGTCGCCTACCGTCGCTGCGGCCGACTCCGTGCCGGGTGCAGGCCAGTCGGGTGGATCGGCCTGGGCCACGGGTGCGAGCACCACCATAGCGCCGAGGCAGAACCCGATCGCGGTGATCGTCGTCCGTCGTATTGGTCTGTCCGTCATCGCATCTCTCCTGTATCTGGTCGCCCACAGCCTGTGGTCTGCCCACCCCACAGGAGATCCAGCCTACCGCGCCACGCCGCCTCACCTGTGGTTCGATACTCGGTAACACCCTGACGGCCGGGGCACCCGCGCCGCCTCGAAGAGGAGCTTGATGAAACTGAACCCGATGGTGGCACTGGTTGTGCTCGGCGCCGCAACCGGCCTGGGGTTGGCCGCGCCGGCCCACGCCGACGACCCGAGTCTCTTCGGCGCCTACACCTTTGAGGGGGCGGACGGCGAGGCGGCCACCTGGACCCTGACCCCGTGCGCAGACGACGGCGGCGGCTGCGTGCAGATCGCCGAGACCGGCAATGCCAAGCGCCGGCCCTGGAACGGCACCGCCACCGCGACAGTCGGGTCCTGGGTGATGTTCGTCGGCCAGCCCGATGCGATCCTGTGCGGGGACGGCGGCTCCGCCCCCGGGCTCAACAACTACTCCTGGGATGCGGCCACCTTGCGCGGCTACGCCAGCATCAACACCGCGGGCGCCTGCGGCAAGGGGCCGGAGAGCCTCGCGATTCCATTCACGCTGACAAAGTCCGGCGCGGGACCGGTGCAGTATCCGGACGCTCCGGTCGTGGCTGCACCGGATCTTCCGGCGCCCCCGGCGCCCGCGGAGGCGCCGGCCGCCGCAGCTCCGGCGGCACCGATGCCGGCCGAGTCCGACCCGGCACTGGTGGCCACACCGGAGGTCATCGCCCCCGCACCCTTCGAACTCACCGAGGCCGAGCTCGCCGAGCCCGGATTCAACCGCTGATATGTACCGCCAACTCGAGGCCCAACTCGATCGGTTTTCCGCACCGGTACTGGGTTTGTTCCGGATCGTCTTCGGTTTCCTGTTCGCCGTCCACGGAACGGTCAAGCTGTTCGGGTGGCCGGAGCTAGCCAAAGGCGGCGGCGCGGTCCCGTTTGGCACCTGGCCCAACTGGTGGGCCGGGGTCATCGAACTCGTGGTTGGACTGCTGTTGATGGTCGGTTTATTCACCCGGCCGGCTGCCCTGCTCGGTTCAGGCACGATGGCTTTCGCCTACTTCACCGTGCATCAGCCAAAGGCGTTATTGCCCATCGACAACGGCGGTGAACTCGCAGTTCTGTACTGCTTCGCATTCCTGTTGATCGCGTTCGCCGGACCGGGTGCACTCGCGATCGACGGCCGCCGCGGCCAGGACTGAGCCGACGCTCTCAGATGCACTCCAGTAGCGAATCCTCGGCTCCGCCGACGGCTCCGATCGTCGCCAGAGACACAAGGCGTCCGTCCTCCGGGTTCGTTGTGGCGCAGACGATCCCGCATTGACGCTCGTCGACCCGTCGACTGACCGCGGGCGAGCGCTCCATTAGCGCCAGACCGGTGTCGACGACGTGCGCAGAGGTGACCGCCTCGATGGAATCGGCCTGCGCCGCGCGGTGCACGATGGACCCCACGGCAGCGGGTTGGTCAGGCGGCCAGCGCAGTGGGCCGGTTCACCTCGTCGGCGCCGCGACGACGCTGCGTCGGCGATACGACGACAGCACCGTCGGCGGCACGGTGACCAGCGGCCGCACAATCAGCGGCGAGATGGTTGAGCAGGATGGAAAACGCCGCCGAACCCGTGCTCGACCCGTAGGAGTAGGGCTCGCTGCGGCGGATATCGGTACCGGCGCCGGAGATCGTCAGATGCACGCGGGCGCCTCCCCCATCGCCCGGCACAGCCGGGATTTCAGCAGTCTGCGCGCGCAAACCGGCCAGGGGTCGGCGGACGGCGTTGCGCCCTCGACCCACGATCAACTGGGTCTGGGTGACGCGAAGGTCGGCCCACTGCCCAACGCTGCCGACGCGACGGTTCTGGCGATCGCGGAGGAGATCGGCCGCGAACACCGCGAACAACACGGTGCCGCCGAGAATGATGCCTGCGAGAACGACGCTTAGACCCACTGCTGTCTCCTTCGGCTGCACTGAACCCAGCACAACCGGAATACCCGGGAATGTGAATCCAGCGTAACCGAAAAGTGAACGACAGCCGGCGCCCCGATGGCGCGTGGCGGGGCGGCGCTACGCGTCGAGGTGAAGGTCCTTGCGGAACCGGCGCATGCCCTCGATCTTGTCCGCGGTCGAGGCGTCCGGCCCGGAGTAGAACACCCACGGCATCGTCAGAATGCCGGTGATTCCCGCCGCCTCGGCCCGCTCATAGTGCTCGGGCAGAAAGGCGTCGTTCAGCGGTGTCAGGACGGTAAACCCGTCCATCGTCAACCCCTTGCCGGCTCGCAGTGCGCGCACCTTGTCGAGTCGTTCGATAGCCTGGTCGAGGCTGATCAGATCGCCGATCCAGCCATCAAGGCCGGCGGCGCGCCGCAGTGCGATGTCCGACAGCCCACCTGCATAGACCGGAATCGGTGGCGGCGACGGCGTCATCTCCAATCGGGGAGTCGAGTAGAACTCGCCTTCGAACTCGGTCCATCCGGGCTCCCACAGCGCCTTCATCAGGCGCACCATCTCGTCGGTGCGCTTGCCTCGCTTGGCGAACGACTGGCCGAGCAGGTCGAACTCCTCCTCGCACCAGCCGACGCCGATACCGAGTTCCACCCGGCCACCGGACAGGCACGCTGCCGTGCCGATCGCCTTGGCCGCCGAGTACGGGTCACGCATCGCCGGGATGTAGACGGTGGTGACGAACTTCAGCCGCGACGTGACCTGTGCCAGCGCGCCGACGAGTACCCACGGGTCGGGCCACTCGGTGAACGGCTGCCAGCGGCGCTCGCCGTCGTCGGTGTAGGGGTAGGGCGTGGCCAGCGTCTCCAGGTTCACCACGTGGTCGGGGATTGCCATACCTTCATAACCGAGTTCATCTGCAGCCCTGGCGATCTCGACGATCTCGTCGAACTTCAGAAATGCACTGCTGACGTAGAACTTCATTTCGGCTCCTGCTCCCGCGCCCACATCGGCATGATGAAGACTCCTTCGGCCTCGACTGTCGGTCCCTGCGCGTCGCTGATGAATCCGCGCGCATAGGTCTTGTGATTCTCGTTGCGGTCGATGACCGCTTCGGCGCGCAGCGGCCCCAACGGGGTGCCGCGCAGATACCTGACGGTGATGGTGCCGGTGAACTTCGGCGTCGTCAGCTCGTCGGTGGCAACCTCACCGAGTAGCTGATCGAGAATCATCGCACTGATCCCGCCGTGCACCAGCCCCGGCGGACCCTCATAGACGCTGCCCAGGGTGAATTCGCTCCAGCAGCGTCCATCGGAATCGTGATGAACGGTCAGCGGCGGAGCCAGCGGATTGCGCAAGCCGATCACCGGGTTGGACCACACCACCGGGCGGCCGGTGATCTCGTGCCGCTGGAATCGGACCGGTCGGTCGGCCTGCTCGCAGCGCAGCATGTTGGTCACTGCTTCGATCTGCGTGGTCGCGTCGGCAATGGTGCCGGCGTCCACGCCGGTCCGCAGGCTGACATCGACCAGATCGCGCACGGCCGCAGTCAGTGGCGTGTACCGGTTATAAAGCTCCGCGTACTCCCCGGCACTGATTTTCTCGAACGTATTCCGCACGTGTCAGCTCCCAAAGACTTTGTTCACAACGGTTTTCGCACGCCGGGTGACCCGCAGATAGTTGTCGAGAAACTCGCTGCCGTCCCCGTTTTGCCAACCGGCCGCAACCGCCACCGCATTGAGCTGCCGGCCCGGGCCGGGCAACTGGTCGGTCGGTTTGCCGCGCACCAGCACCAGGGCGTTGCGGGCCCTCGTCGCCGTCAGCCAGGCCTCGCGCAGCAGAGCGACATCGGCTTCCGGAACCAGTTCGGCCGCCCCGATGGCGTCGAGGGCTTCCAGGGTCGAGGTGTTGTGCAGCCCCGGCACCTCGTGGGCGTGGCGCAACTGCAGCAGTTGCACGGTCCACTCGATGTCGGCGAGCGCACCCCGGCCGAGCTTGGTGTGAGTGTTGGGGTCGGCGCCCCGCGGCAGCCGCTCGGCGTCCACGCGGGCCTTGATCCGGCGGATCTCCTGCACGGCCGCCGCGCTGATGCCACCGGCCGGGTAGCGCGTGCGATCGGCCATCAGCAGGAACCGCAGGCCCAGGTCTGGATCCCCAGCCACCGTGTGCGCCCGCAGCAGCGCCTGAACCTCCCACGGTTGCGCCCACTGTTCGTAGTACGCCCCGTAGGAGGCCAGGGTGCGCACCAGCGGGCCGTTGCGTCCCTCCGGACGAAGATTCGCGTCGACGTCCAGCGGAGGGTCGTCACCGGGGGTCGCCAGCAGGGTGCGCACCTGCTCGGCGATCGACACCGACCACTTGACCGCGCGACTCTCGTCCACGCCGTCGGCCGGTTCGCAGACGAAGATCACATCGGCGTCCGAGCCGTAGCCCAACTCCCCGCCACCGAGGCGACCCATGCCGATCACCGCGATGCGAGCCGGGGCCAGCCCGTCGGCCTCGACGGCGGCCCGGATCACCGCCTCCAGCGCGCATTCCAGTACCGCCGCCCACACCGAGGTCAGCGCCGTGCACACCTGCCGCACGTCGAGCAGACCGAGCAGGTCGGCCGAGGCCACCCGGGCAAGTTCGCGCCGTCGCAGGGTGCGGGCCGCAGCGATCGCCCGGACTGCATCCGGGTGCCGACCAGCCGAGGCGATCAAT
>CAMCWJ010000212.1 GCA_945882475.1 Bifidobacterium breve | reverse complement strand
GGTTCGGGGACGTTGTCGTCGAGTTTCTGTCGCACCGCGAACGCCTGCTTGAGGGTGGTGCGGGCACTGTCCACCGCGGCGGCGAACGGTGCGGTCTGATCTTCGCCGAACTCCTCGACCGCGAGCACCAGTTCGTTGGCGCTGGTGCGCACCGCGTTGTCGACCTGCACGACGATCGTCTTCGACAGATCGTCGAGCGCTCCAATCGGAACCGCGGCCAACGCGGCCGGGTCGGTGGGATCGACGTCCTTGGCGGCGGCGACGTCGGCCTCGTGGCGCTTGCTGCGTCGCCGCCGGCTGTAGAGCGTGTAGCCGCCGATCGACAGCAGGCCGCCGCCGGCCAGCACGAGCACCGGTGTCAGCGACGTCTTGCCGCCCGGACTGCTGGACTTGCCCAGGCTGCCCAGCCCCGAGGCGGCGGCCGTCGCTGCCCCAGCCCAGTCGTTGTTGCGCAGGGCGGGTTCGATGCGGTCCCGGCGGATGTTGTCGACCTGGGTCGAGGTGCCCCCGACCGCCGCGGGCGGCACCCGGAAGGCATACGAGCGCTGGCCGGTCGCGACTGCCAGGACGGCGTCCTCATCGCCGAGGTCGCTGAGGGTGCGGGTCTGATCCGCCCAGTCGACGGCGCCCTTCGGGGCGAAGGATTCGACGTAGACCACCCACAGCCGGATCCGCCGCTCGCTGTAGAGCTGGTCGACGGCCTTCTGCACCTCGTTGAGTTGGCGCTCGCTGAGCACGCCGGCGTTGTCGGTGACGTAGTCGGGTAGCCGTAGCGGCGGCTCGGCCAACGCCGCCGGGGCCGCGAGGACGGCGGATAGGAAGATCGCGGCGAGCAGACTCAACAGACGGTGCAGGCGCATGACCGCCAATCTAGTAGGCATCGGGAACCTGCCAGCAAAATTTTCGCAAGGAGCGCATCCGGGGGCTGGCAGACTGTGCCTCACCGACGACCACGGCGACGACTTGGGGACGATGAAACCGCTGGACCGATACGACGAAGCCGCCCTGGAGCGGCTTGTTGCCGAGCCGGCGAAGACCGCCGCGATGCCCGGTAGTGACACCGAACACCGCACCGACTTCGCCCGGGACCGGGCCCGGGTGCTGCATAGCGCGGCGCTGCGCAGGCTGGCCGACAAGACCCAGGTCGTCGGTCCGCGGGAGAGCGACAATCCGCGAACCCGATTGACTCACTCGCTGGAGGTGGCCCAGATCGGCCGGGGGATGGCCATCCCGCTGGGGTGCGATCCGGATCTGGTCGACATGGCCGGCCTGGCGCACGATATCGGCCATCCGCCCTACGGTCATAACGGGGAACGGGCGCTGGACGAATTTGCCGACGCCTGCGGAGGTTTCGAGGGCAATGCGCAGAACTTCCGGATCCTGACCCGACTCGAGCCGAAAGTGCTTGCCGGACAACGCAGTATCGGGCTCAACCTGACCCGGGCCGCACTTGACGCCGTCACCAAGTATCCGTGGCAGCGCCCGTCGGGCGGGGGCAAGTTCGGCTTCTACGCCGATGACCTGGAGCTCGCCGACTGGGTTCGGGCCGGGGCACCCCCGAGGCGCCCCTGCCTGGAGGCTCAGGTCATGGACTGGGCCGACGACGTGGCCTACTCGGTGCACGACGTCGAGGATGGGGTGGTCTCCGGTCGTATTGATCTGAGGGTGCTGGCCGACGAGGATGCGGCCGCGACGCTGGCCCGGCTCGGCGCCGCGGGAACCGGCCGACCGGCGTCGGAGGCCGATCTGGTCAACGCCGCCCGCCGGCTATCGGGTCTGCCCGTGGTGGCTGCGGTGGGAAAGTACGACGGCACGCTGGCGGCATCCGTCGCACTCAAACGCCTTACCAGCGAGCTGGTCGGGCGGTTCGCGTCGGCGGCCATCGCCGAGACTCGCCGTTTCGCCGGGTCCGGCCCCCTGGTGCGCTACCAGGCTGAGCTCGCGGTGCCGGCCGGCGTGCGGGCCGAGGTGATGGTGCTCAAGACGTTGGCGTTGCAGTTCATCATGTCCGACCCGCGCCACCTGGAACTGCAGGCCGGTCAGCGCGAGCGGATCCACCGGGTGGCCGATCGGCTGCTGGCCAGGGCGCCGGGCAGCCTGGATCCGCTGTTCGCCCCGGCATTCAGCGCCGCGGCCGACGACGCCGCGCGCAGGCGGGTGGTGGTCGATCAGGTCGCCTCCTTCACCGAGGGGCGCCTGGAACGTATCGACGCTGCCGAACCCGACACCGGCGGGTTCTAGACTCTGCTGAATCCGACACCGGCGGGTTCTAGACTCAGAAGTCGTGACGGGTGCGGTAGGCGGCGCGGGCAGCCGGAAGGGGCGCATCCCCGATACCGACATCGCCGCCATCCGGGACCGGGTCCGCATCGAGGACGTGGTCGGCGACTACGTGCAGTTGCGCCGGGCGGGGGCGGATTCGCTGAAGGGCCTATGCCCGTTCCACGATGAGAAGTCGCCGTCGTTCCATGTCCGGCCCAACCACGGGCACTTCCACTGCTTCGGTTGCGGCGAGGGCGGTGACGTCTATGCCTTCGTGCAGAAGATCGAGCACGTCAGCTTTGTCGAGGCGGTCGAGATGCTGGCCGACAAGATCGGTCACACCCTGACCTACTCCGGCGGCGGCACCAGCGTCCAGCGGGATCGGGGCAGTCGCAGTCGGCTGGTGGCCGCAAATGCCGCGGCCACCGAATTCTATTCCGCCGCATTGGAATCCGAGGAAGCTGCGCCGGCCCGCAAGTACCTAACCGAGCGAAATTTCGACGCTGCCGCGGCGCGACAGTTCGGTTGCGGCTTTGCGCCCGCCGGTTGGGACTCGCTGACCAAACACCTGATCCGCAAGGGCTTCGAGTTCAAGGAACTCGAAGCGGCGGGGCTGTCCCGGGAGGGCCGGCGCGGCCCGATCGACCGCTTCCACCGCCGGCTGTTGTGGCCCATCCGCAGCGCCAGTGGCGAGACGCTGGGATTCGGCGCGAGGCGAATCTTCGACGACGACCCGATCACCGCCAAGTACGTCAACACCCCGGAGACGGTGCTCTACAAGAAGTCCACCGTCTTGTTCGGGCTTGATCTGGCCAAGCGTGACATCGCCAAGGGCCATCAGGGTGTCGTCGTCGAGGGCTACACCGACGTGATGGCGATGCACCTGGCCGGGGTGACCACCGCGGTCGCCTCCTGCGGCACCGCCTTCGGCGACGAGCACCTGTCGATGCTGCGCCGACTGATGATGGACGACAAGTTCTTTCGCGGCGAGCTGATCTACGTTTTCGACGGTGACGCGGCCGGTCAGGCCGCTGCGCTCAAGGCGTTCGCCGGGGAGCAGAACCTGGCCGGGCAGAGCTTCGTCGCGGTGGCCGCCGACGGCATGGACCCCTGCGATCTGCGGCTTAAGGCGGGCGACGGCGCGCTGCGCGACCTGGTGGCGCGGCGGACCCCGCTGTTCGAGTTCGCCATCCGCTCCGCGCTGGCCGAGCATGACCTGGACAGCGCCGAGGGCCGGGTCAGCGCGTTGCGGCGCTGCGTACCGACGGTCGCCCAGATCAAGGACCCCAGCCTGCGCGACGAGTACGCCCGCCAACTGGCCGGCTGGGTGGGCTGGGCGGACGTAGCCCAGGTGCTGAGCCGGGTCCGCACCGAGGCCGGTGGCAAATCTGCCGCGGGTGGCCCGAGGCGGGGGTCGGTTGCTGCGGCGCCCGCGGCCGACGCCAGTCGACCCGACCCGCGCGACCCCACGTTGTGGCCGCAGCGTGAGGCGCTGAAGGCGGCGTTGCAGTACCCGGCGCTGGCCGGGCCGGTGTTCGACTCGCTGACAGCCGAAAGCTTCACCCATCCCGGCTACGCAGCGGTGCGAACCGCCATCGCCTCGGCCGGCGGCACGTCGGCGGCCCTCAGCGGCGCACAGTGGATCGATCACGTTCGCGAGCAGTCCCGGGCCGCCGCCACCGAAGGCCTGATCACCGAGTTGGGGGTCGAGACGGTCAAGGTCGTCGACGAAGAGAAACTGCCGCGCTACATCGGCAGCGTGCTGGCCCGACTGCAGGAAGTCTGGGTGGGTCGTCAGGTCGCCGAGGTCAAGTCCAAGCTCCAGCGGATGTCCCCGGTGGACCAGGCTGATGAGTACCACGCGCTGTTCGGGGACCTGGTGGCTCTGGAGGCCTACCGGCGCAGTCTGCTCGAGCAGGCCAGCGGAGACGACTTGACCGCCTAAACGCCCCGTCCCGGGGGTACTCTAGGAAAAGATGCCCGCTGCGGCGAAAGGGTTCAGGTATGGCTCACGGCAATGACCGGGTCCGGCGTTTCGCCGTGGCCGGTGCGCTGGCCGTCGGTGCGCTTGCCGCACCCGCATTGCTTACCCTGGGAACCTCGTCGGCGCCGGCGAACTCCGCCACCGGCAAGTGCCTGGCCTGGTTCGGTTCGATGGGCGACGGCATCTGCCTGGGGTACTCCAACGGCAGCCCGACCTACATCGGCACGCCGGACGTCGGCGTCTACGGCCCCAACGGCGGCCTGGGTATCTACACCGGCCCGTTGCTTCCCGGCCAGACCATTAACACCCCGATCGGCGGCTGAGCCCGCTAGCCGGGAGCCTGCGAACTCTCCGTCGGTCAGCGGTTTCGCGGATCGGGCTTGATCACGGTGGTTTCGCCGTCGATCTCGGTGAGCGTGACCATCGTCGGGTCGGGGGAGACCCGGTCGGCGATCTTGCGGCGGCCGGCGTCAATCACCGACTTCGTTGCGGGGTGGCCGGTGAGGGTTCGGAAGGTCCCGGCGATCTGCTCGTAGCGTTCGCGGCCGGCCTTGGTGCCCAGCACATATCCCGCTCCCAGCACGACCAGAAACCGGACCACAGTCTTTCCTCCACCTCGACGGGCACCCCCACGGGCTCGCCCTCCATCCTGCCTGAAGCCCCGGCGGGCCGATCCCCACAGGGCTATCCCGGCGACGCCGTCTTGGCGTCGGCCGCCCGCCGTAGGCTAAAGTCTGTCCCGGTCCGTCGCGGCGCGAGCGTGTCGGCGGGGTCGGTCCCCTGTAGCTCAATTGGCAGAGCTCCCGACTGTTAATCGGGCGGTTGATGGTTCGAGTCCATCCGGGGGAGCCAGGTCCGCGATAGGCTGTTGAGAACCAAGTTTGGTGACACGGTCGCGATCCGACCTCTACCCGACGGAGAAACCACGAGATGACCCCCCGGCTCAGCGCGTGCACTGTGCTCTTCGCGGCCGCTGCAACAGCGCTGTTCGTCTCGGCGCCGGCCCAATCCGCTCCGCCGGCACCGGCGTCCCCCGGCCAGAACTGTGCGGCCGGGTACATGGCCGACCCGAACTCCAACAGCTGCTGGCAGATGGCCGGCAGCGGCGCCCCCACGATCGGCGGCGGGCCGTGCATGCCGGGCCGGA
>CAMCWJ010000211.1 GCA_945882475.1 Bifidobacterium breve | reverse complement strand
GGCCTGGCGCTGAACCAGCCTCCGCCATGCCTGACCGGATTCCTGCCGGCCAGCCAGTGGCGGTCACCGGCGGACACCAGCGTGCGTCCGGTGGAGAACGGCCTCTACTGCAAGATCCCGAAGGACACCCCGGCCAACTCCGTCCGCGGCGCCCGTAACTTCCCCTGCGTCGACGTCCCCGGGAAACGTGGCGCCTCGCCGGCGGAATGCCGCAGCGACGAGCCGTACCAGCCGCTGGGCACCAACCCGTGGTACGGCGACCCGAACCAGATCCTCAACTGCCCGGCTGCGGGCGCACGCTGCGATCAGCCGGTCAATCCGGGCACGGTCATCCCGGCGCCCAGCATCAACAACGGGCTCAACCCGTTGCCGTCCGATCTGCTGCCGCCGCCGGCCCAGCCGGCGCAGGATCCGTTGTCGGCTCCGGGATCGGGTACCGTGCAGTGCAACGGGCAACAGCCCAACCCCTGCGATTACACCCCGGCGGCACCACCGGCGACGAGCATCTCCGCGGTGTACGACTCCCAGAGCGGGGAGATCGTCGGGCCGGACGGTATGAAGTACACCGTCACGAATTCGAGCAGTACAGGAGACGACGGATGGAAGGAGATGCTGGCTCCGGTCAGCTGACCCCAACCCCGCCGCTGACAGCTGAGCAGCCCGCGTCGAGGCTGAGCACCGGCCGCTGGCCCGGCCGGGTGTTCGCCGGGATCGTGGTGGCGAGCCTTGTGGTGATCGCTGGTGGCGTGACGGCCTTGGTGTCGAATCGCACCGGCGGGCAGTCCGTCCGCGACGAGGTGGTGGCCGTCGACATGGCCAAGGATTGCATCGCCGCCACCCAGGCCCCCGACACCAAGGCGATGACCGAGAGTCAGCGCAAGATCGTCGCCTGCGCCACCGAGAACTACGCGCCCCAGGCCAATCTCTACAGCAGCGTGCTGACCGAGGCGTATCAGACCGTCAACGCGAAGGTGACGATCACCGATATCCGGGCGGCCGCGGAGAAACACAACCCGGACGGGTCGATCGACGTTCTGGTGGCGACCCGCGTTCAGATGTCGAACAGCCAGGAGAAGGATCAGGAACTCAGCTACCGGCTTCGGGTGCGGATGGCACCTGCCGATGGCACCTTCAAGATCGACAACATCGAACCGGTGGGCAAGTGACGGTGACCCTCGAGGTGGAGGAACCGGTCGTCGAGGTGCTCCCCGCGCGCGGCCCGGTGGCGACCTGGGCTGCGCGTGCGGGGGCGTTCTGCATCGACGTCGTCTTCCCGGTGAGCGCGATGGTGGTCCTGCTGTTGGTGGCGTGGTCGGCACCGGCGCGCGGATGGCTGTGGTGGCTGTGCCTGGTGGCGGCCGCGGTCGTCTTGCTGGCTGTGCTGCTCAATAGATTGCTGCTGCCGGCCGCGACCGGATGGAGCCTCGGCCGGTCGGTGTTCGGGATCGCGGTCCGCGATCGTGACGGCGCATCGCCGGGCCCGTGGCGGTTGCTGCTGCGCGACGTGGCCCACGTCCTGGACACCGTGCCGCTGTTGCTCGGCTGGCTGTGGCCCCTGCTGGATTCGCGCGGCCGCACCTTCGCTGATCTGCTCGTGCGCACCGAGGTGCAACTGGTTGACGGCCCGCGGCCCGACCGGCGGAAAGTCGCCACCGCGGTGATTGTCGCGTCGGCGCTGTTGGCCACCGTGGCGGCCGGCCTGGCCTATCTGGGCGTCTACCGCCCGGAGTCGGCCACCGCCCGGGCCCGCGCAGAGATCGCCGTGCAGGGCCCGAAGATCGTCTCGGAGTTGCTGACCTACCGTGCCGCGAGTCTGCAGGACGACTTCACCAACGCTCAGTCCCTGGTGACCGAGGACTACCGGCCTACCTGGGTCGCCCAACAGGAGGCGATCCGCAAGGCCGGCGCGGTTGACAACGAATACTGGGCCACCAACAGCGCGGTGCTGAAGTCGTCTGAGGACCGGGCCCAGATGCTGCTGCTGCTACAGGGCCAGCGCGGTTCGGCGGGCCAACAACGGTTCATCACCGCCTCGGTCCGCGTCGACTTCGAACGGCCGGCGCCTGGGCAGTGGCTGGTCTCAAATCTTTCGGTGCTGGCTGCGCCGGGCGGAGGTGGAGGATGAGTCCGGTCCGCCGCGTGGAGCCCACCGATCCGGTGTTGTTGCGGATGCCTGAGCAAGCGCCGCCACGGCGCGCACTGCTGGCGGTCGGCGCTGGGGCCGCCACGGTGATCACCGCGGCGCTGACCCTGACCGGGGTGGTGTTCGCCCAACACCAGTCCGCCAATCGCGGGCAACTGCGCGATGCCGATGTGCTCAGCTTCGTGGGATCGTTTGTCACCCTCTACACATCGCCGGACCCGTTCAACGCCAACCAGTACGCCGAGCAGGTGCTCGCCCAGGGAACCGGTGAATTCGCCAAGCTCTTCGGTCAGAAGATGAACGGGATCGTGATCCAGGTGGCCCAGGCCGAACGTGGATTCGGTGCCGTGCAAGACATCGGGATCGAGCGCTGGAACAGCGACGGCAGCGCGGACGTCATCGCGGTGTCGATGATGACCACCAAATTGCCCGACGGCAAGACATTCGAGAGCCCGACCCGCTGGGTGGTCACCGCAGCCAAGGAAGGGGACCGGTGGAAAGTCAGCAACCTCAAACAGGTGATCTGAGCGAATCCGAAACCCCGTCCGAGGACTTGATCGAGACCGAGGAGTCGGTCGAGACCGAGGAGACCGAGGAGTCGGTCGAAATCGAGGCGTCCGAGGATTTGACGGAGCCCGACGACGAGGCGGAACCCGAGCCGATCAGGGAACCCTCGGCCGCCCGGAAGTGGTTGTCGCACAACCGCAGACGTGTCCAGTTGGCCTCAGCGGTGGCGCTCTTCGTCGCGGCGGGTGCGTTCGCCGGAGCTGCCATCCAGCCCTATCTGATGGAACGCGCGACGATTGCCACCAAGGAGAAGATCGCCCGGACCGCCGCCGGAGCCATCACCACGCTGTGGAGTTACACCCCCGACGACATGGATACCCTCTCCGACAGGTCGGCCAAGTATCTCGGCGGCGACTTCGCGCAGGAGTACCGGCGCTACGTCGATGCGATCGCGCCGACCAACAAGCAAGCCAAGGTGACCAGCGCCACCAAGGTGGTGGGTGTGGCCGTCGAATCGGTGCGCGATTCCGACGCCACCGCGATCGTCTATACAAACACCACGTCTACCTCGCCGCAGAGCAACAACGTCCCGTCGCTGAAGTATCTGTCCTACCGGCTGGAACTCATGCGCGAGGGCCGCGACTGGCGGGTGACCAAGATGACCACGGTGACATCACTGGATCTGACGCCGAAGCTTTAGTGGTGCGGGCGCTTTCATGCTGACGCCCCTGGCGGCTTAGTCGAACGCGAGCCAACTCGGCAGGGCGCGTTCCCGGGCGTCGCACAGCACCTCGGTGGTGTCGCACGATCCGCGCGGCGAACCCGCGCCGGCCCACATCCCACCGGCGTCGCGGCGCAGCACGATCGCCGAGGAACCGCCGCCGTCGAGCAGCACGGCGGTGTCGGCACCCAGTCCGCGGAACAGGTCCTGAATCTGGTCGGGGGTGTAGCTGCCGCCCTGGAAGACGTACATCTCGTCCTTGCCGCGCGCGTAGGCGATGGCGGTGCGCGCCGCACTCGGACCCGGATCGTTGAGTTGGCCGGCGTCGCCCGGGGCCAGCAGTTTCAGCCCACTGACCGCGACGAACTTGGTGCCGTCGCTGATGAGCTTGTCGATCACCGGCGACGCAGCGTCGTAGTCGGTCGCCGATGCCGGCGCCACCACATACGGCGCGCCGCCGACCGGCAGGATCAGGGTGCTCAGCGCGGTCCACACCTCGTCGCCGCCGGACAGCGCCTGCTTGCCGGCGTAGGCCAGGGTGCCGGTGACCGAGAGATTGGTCCGGCCCGCTCCGCCGGTGTTGTCGACGTAGGCGCCCATCGGGGAGGTGCAACCAGTGGCCTTCCAGGAACCGCCGCGCTGGGAGCGCACGTCGAAGAAGTTGGCATTGATCGCGATGGCCGGTCGGTCGAGCACCTGCCACGCCTGCAGCGGACTGTAGGTCTCCGACGCCTGCGGCAGGCCCTCTCTGGTGCGCGCACCGGGAGTGCGCTCGCAGCGCGCCTGTGCGCCCAGATGGGTGTCGACCAGCAATCGCGGGGTGAGCCGTGTCGATGCGCTCTTGACGATCATCAGGTGCCCGCCGTTATTCATCTCATAGGCGTCGCCCGCGGCGTTGCGCATCGGGGCCGGAAAGCCGGCGCCGAAGTTGTACACCAGGTATCGACCTCGGGTGTTGGCGATCGCCTGGCTCAGCAGATCCTGCGCCGCGGCTCGGGCCGGCGGCGGCATCGTGCCGGCGGTCAGCGCCAGGCAGGCCAACACCACGCCGAATCTGCCGATCCGGCGCCGGGTCGCGGGGAAGGGTGACACGAGCCAACGATAATCACCCTGGCGACAGTGTCAACATTCATAACAGGCAGGTGACCGTTCGACGGCGGCCGTATTACGAACCGCTGCAACCGAATTGCTCAACCGAGCGTAGCGTGCATCTCCCACACCAGGATCTCGGCGGAGGTGGTGGCCGTCACCCGCTGCCCACCGGAGGCGGTGAGCCGGACGGCGTCGCCTGCCACCAGTGCGCCTACACCTTCCAGGGTGACCTCGCCGCGCGCAACGAACAGATGCAGATACGGCGCGGTGGGCAGCTCGACACTCTCGCCTGGGCTCAGTCGCGCGCCGTGCAGGGCGGCGTGCCGATTACCGATGGTGATGGCGCTCTCGCCCCGATGTGCCGCCATCCCCGAGGCGATGGTCACCAGGCCGCCGCGTAGAAGATCGGCTCCGATCTCGCATTGCTGGTACCCCGGATCGCGTCCGGATTCGTCGGGCACCACCCACATCTGCACGAAATGTACGGGCTCGGTGTGTTTTTCAGTGCCGGCGATGGTCCAGGAGTCGTTGCGCTCCGAGTGCAGGATGCCGCGACCGGCCGACATCCGTTGCGCCAGTCCGGGATAGATGACCCCGTTCTTGCCGGTAGAGTCCTGGTGAACCAGCGAGCCCGCGAGCACCCAGGTGATGATCTCCATATCCCGGTGGGGGTGGGTGTCGAACCCGGTGCCGGGTGCCACCACATCGTCGTTGTTGACCAACAGCAGACCGTGATGGGTGTTCGCCGGGTCGTAGTGCTCGGCGAAGGAGAAGGAATGCTTGGAATCCAGCCACGGCGTGCGCGTGGTGGCACGCTGCGTGGCGCGACGGATGTCCACGGACTGCACGAAATCAGTTTAGGCTCTTGCGCGTAGGCTTGAGCAAGCCTGTTCGGCCCGGGGCGGGAATGGATCATGAGTAGAGACTCAACCGGCGCGCGGGCCCGCTTCCTCGCCGCCATCGAGAAACTGCCCGAGGTCGCTGACGGACCGGTCCG
>CAMCWJ010000210.1 GCA_945882475.1 Bifidobacterium breve | reverse complement strand
CCACCTCGCCCAGCGTGGGTAGGAACCGGTAGCCGTCGGCCACCGTGTGGGTGCTGCCGGGGTAGGAGACCTCCAACCGGTAGTCGACAAGATCGGTGAACGGACACGCCACCGCGAAGACGCCGGAGTCGATGTGGGTCATCCGATAGCGGCGGCCGCCGATCAGAGCCACCACCTGCTCGGCGTGCGGCCGCAGCGCCCGGATCACGGTGTGTGTGCCGTATTCGTGGGCGCCGAGGATGCTGTGCGGATCGTGGTGCACCCCGGCCACCAGACGGGCCAGATCGGCGGGGTCGGGCGCCAGGTGTGCGCTGATGAAGTCGATCGTCATGGGACGCTCATTCCCTGCGCAACAGGGGTGCCCGCGCGGCCGGCGGGATCGGCGGCATGTTGAGAATATGGGCCACCGCCCTGGCCGGTTCGAGGCGCACATAGTTGGACTGTCCCCACTGGTATTCCTCGCCGGTCACCTCGTCGCGGACCCAGAACCGGTCATAGGCCGCCATTCCGAGGGCGTCCATGTCCAGCCACAGTGTTGCCTCCTCGGGGCCGAAGGCGTTGAGGGTGACCACCACCAGGACGGTGTCGCCCGATACCGGATCGAACTTGCTGTAGGCCAGCAGTGCGTCGTTGTCCACCGCGTGGAACCGGATGGTGCGCAACTCGCACAACGCCGGGTGCAGCCGGCGAATCTCGTTGAGCCGGGCCAGGAACGGCTCCAGCGAGCGGCCCTGCGCCAGTGCGCCGGCGTAGTCGCGCGGGCGCAACTGGTACTTCTCGGAGTCCAGGTACTCCTCGCTGCCCGGCCGTACCGGGGAGTTCTCGAACAGTTCGTAGCCGGAGTACACCCCCCACGACGGCCCCAGGGTCGCGGCCAGCACCGCGCGGATGGCGAACATTCCCGGCCCGCCCTCCTGCAGGCTCTGGTGCAGGATGTCGGGGGTGTTGACGAACAGGTTGGGCCGCGCGTAGTCCGCGTGCGTGGCGAGTTCGCGGCCGAACTCCTCCAACTCCCACTTGGCGGTACGCCAGGTGAAGTAGGTGTAGGACTGCGTGAAGCCAAGCTTGGCCAGGCCGTACAACCGGGCCGGACGGGTGAATGCCTCGGAGAGGAACAGCACGTCCGGATCGATCGCCTTCACCCGGCCGATCAGCCAGGCCCAGAAATTCGGTGGTTTGGTGTGCGGGTTGTCGACGCGAAAGATCTTGACGCCGTGGCTGATCCAGTGCCGAACGACGCGGAGCACCTCGCGGTGCAGGCCGTGGGCGTCGTTGTCGAAGTTCAACGGATAGATGTCCTGGTATTTCTTCGGCGGGTTCTCGGCGTAGGCGATGGTGCCGTCGGGCAGTTCGGTGAACCATTCCCGGTGCGCGCTCGCCCACGGATGATCCGGCGCGCACTGCAACGCCAGGTCCAGTGCGACCTCGAGGCCGTTGTCCGCGGCGGCCGCGACGAAGTCGTCGAAGTCGCTGATGTCCCCGAGTTCCGGGTGGATGGCGTCGTGGCCGCCGGCGGAGCTGCCGATCGCCCAGGGCGAGCCGACGTCGCCGGGTTCGGAGGTCACGCTGTTGTTGGGGCCCTTGCGGTGCACGGCCCCGATCGGGTGAATCGGCGGCAGGTAGACCACGGTGAAGCCCATCGCCGCGATTCGGGGCAGGTCGGCCGCCGCGGTGGCGAAGGTGCCGTGCACGGCGGCGCCGTCGGCATCGCGGCCGCCGGTGGAGCGGGGGAACATCTCGTACCAGGCACCGCAGCGGGCCAGTGGCCGATCCACCCAGACCCCGTGCTGGCGCCCGCGGGTGAGCAGGTCGCGCAGCGGAAACTCCCCGAGCAGTTCGGTCACCGGATCGGAGAACGCCCCCGCCGCCCGGACCACCGGGTCGCCCGGGCTGCGCAGCGCCGCCGCGGCGTCGCGCAGCGGACCCCGGCGCCCGCGCGGCACCCCGGCGGCGGCCCGTTCCAGCAGCGCCGCACCGGCCAGCAGATCGTTGTCCAACTCGCTCTCGCCCTGGCCGGCGTCGAGTTTCGCGCCGACGGCGCGCCGCCAACTGGTGATCGAGTCACCCCAGGCATCCACCCGGAAGGTCCATAACCCCACCCGGTCCGGCACGAACTGGCCGTGCAGCACGTCGGGGGTGCGGCCCGCGGACATCGGGTACAGCTGCGGTTTGACCTTGGCCGGCGTCGACCCCTCGGGCACCTCGGGCTCGGGGGAGCGGTCCGCGGAGTCGGCGGTCAATTGGGGGTAGGCGGGGCCGAGGTAGCGCACCACCAGGGTGGCCGCCGCCGCGTCGTGGCCCTCCCGCCAGACCGTGGCGCGGACCGGCACGACCTCGCCCACAACGGCTTTGGCAGGGTAGGCGCCACCGGAGACGACGGGTGCGACATCGTCGATCTCGATCCGACCCGGCACCCCGATCACCTCACTTCGCATCCGCCGTCGGTTCACGCCCGTCGGCTAACACCGTAGTTGGCGCGATCACCCGGTGGCCCAGGATGCTGGAGACCGCACGCGCGGCCGAACCTCAGTAAGGTCTTGTCGAGTGAAGGCCCTCCGCAGATTCACCGTCCGAAGCCATCTCCCGGACCGGCTGTCCGCGCTGGCCCCACTGTCGACGAACCTCCGATGGTCCTGGGACATCCCCACCCGGGACCTCTTCGAGAGCATCGACCCCGCGCAGTGGGTCCAGACCGGGCAGGACCCGGTCGCGGTGCTCGGCGCGGTGACACCGGCCCGCCTCGACGAACTCGCCTCCGACCACGGGTTCCTCGAGCGCCTCGACATGCTCTCCGCCGAGCTGAACGACTACCTGACGAAGCCGCTGTGGTACCAGGACCGGCAGGGGAGCGGCGAGTCGGAACTGCCGGTCGGCATCGGGTACTTCTCGATGGAGTTCGGTGTCGCCGAGGCGCTGCCGATCTATTCCGGCGGTCTGGGGATCCTGGCCGGTGATCACCTCAAGGCGGCGTCGGATCTCGGGCTGCCCCTCATCGGCGTGGGCCTGAACTACCGCTCCGGCTACTTCCGGCAGTCGCTGACCGCCGACGGGTGGCAGCACGAGGACTACCCGGCCCTGGACCCGCAGGGACTGCCGCTGCACCTGCTGGCCGACGCAGCCGGAGCGCCGGTGGTCATCGAGTTGGCGATGCCCGAGTCGCGCATGCTGCGGGCACGCGTGTGGGTGGCCCAGGTGGGCCGAATCCCGTTGCTGCTGCTGGATTCCGACATCCCGGAGAACGACCACGACATGCGAAACGTCACCGACCGGCTCTACGGCGGCGATCAGGACCATCGGATCAAGCAGGAGTTGCTGGCCGGCATCGGCGGGATACGGGCCATCCGCGCCTACACCGCGATCGAGCACCGCCCGGCCCCGGACGTGTTCCACATGAATGAGGGCCACGCCGGATTCCTGGGCCTCGAGCGGATCCGGGAGTACATGAGCGCCGATGGCCTCGACTTCGACACCGCGCTGACCGTCGTGCGGGCCAGCACGCTGTTCACCACCCACACCCCGGTGCCCGCCGGTATCGACCGCTTTCCGCTGGAGATGGTGGAGCGCTACTTCGGCGACGAGACCGGTGCCGGACTGCTGCCCGGGGTTCCGGTTGAGCGGGTGTTGGAATTCGGCGCCGAAGCCGATCCGGAGAAGTTCAACATGGCGCACATGGGACTTCGGCTGGCGCAGCGCGCCAACGGGGTCTCCCAGCTGCACGGCCGGGTCAGTCGGGCGATGTTCGACGAATTGTGGCCAGGCTTCGACGCGACGGAGGTGCCGATCGGCTCGATCACCAACGGCGTGCACGCACCCACCTGGGCCGCCCGGGAGTGGCTGCAACTGGGTCGCGAACTCGCCGGGTCGACGGAGGCGCTGCGCGAGCCGGCGATCTGGGAACGGCTGCAGCAGGTGGACTCCGGGCACATCTGGTGGATCCGCTCTCAGTTGCGCGCCAAGCTGGTGGCCGACGTCCGGGCGCGCCTTCGCAAGTCCTGGTTGGAGCGCGGCACGACGGAAGCCGAACTCGGCTGGATCGCAACGGCTTTCGACCCCGATGTGCTGACGATTGGATTCGCCCGCCGGGTCCCGACGTACAAGCGGCTGACGCTGATGCTCCGTGACCCCGACCGGTTGGAGGCTCTGCTGCTCGATGAGAAACGGCCCGTGCAGCTGATCGTCGCCGGAAAGTCGCATCCCGCCGACGACGCCGGCAAGGCACTGATCCAGGAGGTCATCCGGTTCGCCGACCGGCCGGAGGTCCGCCACCGCATCGCCTTCCTGCCCAACTACGACATGTCGATGGCGCGATTGCTGTACTGGGGTTGTGACGTGTGGCTCAACAACCCGCTGCGTCCGCTGGAGGCCTGCGGAACCTCGGGAATGAAGAGCGCACTCAACGGCGGGCTGAACCTGTCCATCCGGGACGGCTGGTGGGACGAGTGGTTCGACGGCGAGAACGGCTGGGAGATACCGACCGCCGACGGGGTGATCGACGAGGCGCGCCGCGACGACCTGGAGGCCGGCGCCCTCTACGCACTGCTGGCGGAATCGGTGGCGCCGAAGTTCTACGACCGCGACGAGCGCGGGGTGCCCAACCGCTGGGTGGAGATGGTCCGGCACACGCTGCAGTCGCTGGGCCCGAAGGTGCTGGCCTCGCGGATGGTTCGGGACTACACCGAGCGGTACTACGCGCCCGCCGCCGCCTCGGTGCGCCGGACCGTCGCGGCCCTCGACGGTCTGCCCTTCGGGCAGGCCCGCGAGCTTGCCGGCTACCGCCGCCGGGTGCGCCAAGCGTGGCCGTCGGTGGCGGTCACCGACGTCGACAGCACCGGTTTGCCGGATACCCCGCTCCTCGGCTCGGAACTCACCCTGACGGCCGCGGTGGCGTTGGCCGGTCTGCGGCCGGACGAGGTGGTGGTTCAGGCGCTGCTGGGCCGGGTGGACGCCGGTGAGGAGTTGCGCGATCCGGCCTGCGTCGAGATGGCCCACATCGGCCCCGGCGAGGGCGGCACCCAGATCTTCTCCGTCACCACCCCGCTGCCGGTCTCCGGTTCGGTTGGCTACGCCGTCCGGGTGTTACCGCACCACGGCTTGCTTGCCGGAGATGCCGAACTGGGCCTGGTGGCGCTGGCCTGATCCGGCGCATGTAGTTTGCCTGGGAGGGTGGCAGAGGCTCGGAAGGCGTTTGACGACATGGTGCGTGGTGTGGCGGTACTGGCAGTCGCCGCGGCGATGCTGGCCAGCGCGTCGCCTGCAGCGGCCGATCCGGAACCGGCCCCCCCGGACCCCGCGGTCGCCGTCGTCGCGGCGGACGCCCCGCCGGCCGCGGTGCCGCCGGTAGAAGCGGTGCCGCCGGTCGATGACGGCAAAGTTGTTTCCAGCCCGCCGGCCACCACGACGGCACCGGATGGCACGACGCTGACGATCTCCGCCAAGGACGAGACCCAGATGACGGTGGCTCCGTTGACCACTGCGATCTCCTCCCGGGCCTATGT
>CAMCWJ010000209.1 GCA_945882475.1 Bifidobacterium breve | reverse complement strand
AGGTGAGGTGACGGTGTCTGCCGAGGAGAAGCCGATCGGTGTTGCGGTGCTGGGGCTGGGCAATGTCGGACGGGAGGTGGTGCGGATCATCGAGGCCAGCGCAGCGGATCTGACCGCACGCATCGGAGCGCCGCTGCAACTGCGCGGTGTCGCGGTGCGCCGAGTGGCCGATGACCGCGGGGTTCCGCTGGAACTGCTGACCGACGATGTCGAACAACTGGTCTCCCGTGATGACGTGGACATCGTGGTGGAACTGATGGGTCCGGTGGAGCCGGCCCGCAAGGTCATCCTGGCGGCGCTGGAGCACGGGAAGTCGGTGGTGACCGCCAACAAGGCGCTGCTGGCGTCGTCCACCGGTGAACTGGCGCAGGCCGCCGAGCAGGCGCACGTCGATCTCTACTTCGAGGCCGCGGTCGCCGGGGCGATCCCGGTGATCCGGCCGCTGACGCAGTCCCTGGCCGGCGACACCGTGCTGCGGGTCGCTGGAATCGTCAACGGGACCACCAACTACATCCTGTCCGAGATGGCCTCCACCGGAGCCGACTACGCCGACGCGCTGGCCGACGCCAGTGCATTGGGCTACGCCGAGGCCGACCCCACCGCCGACGTGGAGGGATACGACGCGGCCGCCAAGGCAGCGATCCTGGCCTCCATCGCGTTCCACACCCGGGTCACCGCCGAGGACGTCTACCGGGAGGGGATCACCAAGGTCACCCCTGCGGACTTCGAGGCGGCACGCGCACTGGGCTGCACGATCAAGCTGCTCGCGATCTGCGAGCGCATCACCACTGACGGTCAGGAGCGGGTTTCGGCCCGCGTCTACCCGGCACTGGTGCCGCTGACCCATCCGCTGGCCACCGTCAACGGCGCGTTCAACGCCGTCGTGGTCGAGGCCGAGGCAGCCGGGCGGCTGATGTTCTACGGTCAGGGCGCCGGTGGGAATCCGACCGCGTCGGCGGTGCTGGGTGATCTCGTGATGGCCGCGCGCAACCGGGTGCAGGGTGGCCGCGGCCCGCGGGAGTCGAAGTATGCCGAACTGCCGATCGCCCCGATGAGCGTGATCCCGACCCGTTACTACGTCAGCATGACGGTCAAGGACCGGCCGGGTGTGTTGGCCTCGGTGGCAATCGAATTCGGCAACCGCGAGATCAGCATCGCCGAGGTCCGCCAAGAGGGCATCCTTGACACCCACGGCGATCCGAGTGGTGCGCGCATCGTGGTGGTCACCCACCGCGCCACCGACGCGGCGCTATCCGATACGGTCGCTGCGCTGTCCGAACTCGACGTCGTCCAAGAGGTCAACAGCGTGCTGCGCCTGGAGGGAACCAGCGAATGAGCAACATCTCGACCCGCGTGCACGCCCCGTGGCCGGGATTGATCGAGGCCTATCGGGACCGGCTTCCGATGGCCGCCGGATGGAAGCCGGTGACCCTGCTCGAGGGTGCCACCCCGCTGGTGGCCGCGCCGCGACTGTCTGAAAAGACCGGTTGCACCGTGTATTTGAAGGTCGAGGGCCTCAACCCCACCGGGTCGTTCAAGGACCGCGGAATGACCATGGCCGTCACCGAGGCGGTGGCGCTTGCCAAGCAGGCGGTGCTGTGCGCCTCGACCGGCAACACCTCGGCCTCTGCGGCGGCGTACGCGGCCCGGGCCGGCATCACCTGCGCGGTGCTGATCCCGCAGGGCAAGATCGCGATGGGCAAGCTCGCCCAGGCGGTGATGCACGGCGCGAAGATCATTCAGATCGAAGGAAACTTCGACGACTGCCTGGAACTCGCTCGCACACTCACCGCGGACTACCCGACCATCTCGCTGGTCAACAGCGTCAACCCGGTCCGGATCGAAGGCCAGAAGACCGCCGCATTCGAGATCGTCGACGCCCTGGGCATCGCCCCGGACGTGCACGCACTGCCGGTGGGCAACGCCGGGAACATCACCGCCTACTGGCGGGGCTACACCGAGTACCACCGCGACGGCCTGACCGACCGCCTGCCGCGCATGCTGGGCACCCAGGCCGCTGGGGCGGCCCCGCTGGTCGCCGGACATCCGGTCGCCAAGCCGGAGACCATCGCGACCGCGATCCGGATCGGCGCACCCGCATCCTGGGACGGCGCGATGGCCGCCCGCGAGGAATCCGGCGGTGCGTTCCTGGCCGCCACCGACGAGGAGATCCTGGCGGCTTACCACCTTGTCGCACGCGACGAAGGGGTGTTCGTCGAGCCCGCCTCGGCGGCCAGCGTCGCCGGGTTGCTCAAGGCGGCCGAGGACGGCTGGGTACGCCCCGGGTCGACGGTGGTGTGCACGGTCACCGGGCACGGCCTCAAGGATCCCGACACCGCGCTTCGTGGCATGCCGGCCGTTACTCCGCTGCCGGTGGACCCTGCCGCCGTCGTGGCCGCACTCGGACTGGGCTGAGGCGCGAGGCCCGAAGTGATTGAGTCGCTGCCCGCGGGGCTGATCGGCAGCGCCGCCGTCGCGGCGTCGAGCGCCAACCTCGGCCCCGGCTTCGACAGCATCGGACTGGCGCTGGGCCGCTACGACGAGATCGTGGTGGAGACCACCGGCACCGGCCTGCTCGTCGAGGTCTCCGGCGAGGGTGCCGGTCAGGTGCCGACCGGCCCGGACCATCTGGTGGTCGCGGCTATCCATCGCGGTCTGGCCGCGACGGGATGCCACGCGCCAGGACTAATCGTGCGGTGCCACAACATCATTCCGCACTCCCGCGGGCTCGGGTCCTCGGCCGCGGCGGTCGTCGGGGGACTGGCTGCAGCCAATTCCCTTGTGGCGCAGACTGATAGGAATCCGCTGACCGACGCCCAGCTGATCCAGCTCGCCTCGGAGTTCGAGGGCCATCCCGACAACGCGGCCGCGGCGGTGCTCGGTGGGGCGGTGGTGTCCTGGATCCAACCGCAGTCCCCGCCGGAGTACGGGGCGGTTGCCCTGTGCCTGCACCCCGACATCCGGCTGTTCGTGGGGATCCCGCAGGTGCGTTCCTCCACCGCCGAGACCAGGGTGTTGCTGCCGGCCGAGGTCAGCCACCAGGACGCCCGGTTCAACCTCAGCCGGGCGGCCCTGCTGGTGGTGGCGCTCACCGAACGCCCGGACCTGCTGATGCCGGCGACCGAGGACCTGCTGCACCAACCCCAGCGCGCTCCGGCGATGCCGGCCTCAGCCGAATACCTGCGAATTCTGCGCGGGTGCGGGGTGCCCGCGGTGCTTTCCGGTGCCGGCCCCGCCGTGCTGGCTCTGACCGCCGGTGCCGAGTTGCCCGCCGAGGCGCGGCAGTTTGGAATCGACCATGGTTTCGCCGTCGAGGAGATCGCGGTCGGGGATCCGGTGCGCTGGTCCGCGGGTGCGGCCGCGGCCCCCCGGGGTGCCTGAGCGGCGAGTCCGTTGTTGCTTCGGGGGACGATCGCGGCTATTCTCGACCTCGTCCGGCAATCGCGGCGTTTTCATCTGCGCCGACACTAGGACGATCTCCAATCTTCGTTTGCTCAGCGCAGTGGACGTGCGGCCCGGCCGCCCACTTCATGAACCACCTTTGATGCAGACGACAGACTTCGCGCTCAGCGAATCGGCTGAGCGCCGAAAACCCCCGCACGACTGTGACGGGAAGAAAGGTAATCCGTGTCTGATACGGACCTCATCACCACCGGAGAGCGCGCCCCGATCGCCCAGGCGCGCACCGATCAAGCCCCCGCGACCCAAACCCCCGCGACCGACAACGCCGGTGGATCGCTGTCCACCATGGTGCTGCCGGAACTGCGGGCACTGGCCGGCCGCGTCGGAGTCAAGGGCACATCCGGTATGCGCAAGGGCGAGTTGATCGCGGCCATCCGGGAGACCCAGGGCGGTGGCTCCGGCAACGGCGGTCAGCAGGGCAATCGCCAGCCGGATCGCGAACCCGCCCAAGCCGAGGCGCCCCGAGCCGACACCCCTCAAGCCGAGGCACCCAGGACTGAGGCACCCCGGACTGAGGCACCCCAGGCCGAGACACCCAGGACTGAGGCACCCCGGACCGAGACGCCCCGGACCGAGACACCCCAGACCGACGCACCCCGCGCCCAGACGACAGAGGCGCCCGAGCGTCCGCGGCGCGAGCAAGGTGGCGACAACTCAGGCGGCCAGTCCAACCGCGACGACGACGGCGACGGCCGGCAGGGCCGCCGGGGCCGTCGATTCCGGGATCGGCGCCGTCGCGGCGACCGCCCGGCCGGTGAGGTGGGCCCCGACACCGAGATGCGCGAGGACGACGTCGTCCAACCGGTCGCCGGGATCCTCGACGTCCTCGACAACTATGCGTTCGTGCGGACCTCCGGCTATCTGGCCGGACCCAACGACGTGTACGTGTCGATGAACATGATCCGCAAGAACGGCCTGCGCCGTGGCGACGCCGTCACCGGCGCGGTGCGGATCGCCAAGGACGGCGACACCAGCAACCAGCGGCAGAAGTTCAACCCCCTGGTGCGTCTGGACAGCGTCAACGGCGGCCCGGTGGACGCGGCCCGCAATCGACCGGAGTTCTCCAAACTGACCCCGCTCTACCCCAACCAGCGGCTGCGCTTGGAGACCACCACCGAGCGGCTGACCACCCGCGTCATCGACCTGATCATGCCGATCGGCAAAGGCCAGCGGGCCCTGATCGTCTCGCCGCCCAAGGCCGGCAAGACCACGATCATGCAGGACATCGCCAACGCGATCACCAAGAACAACCCGGAGTGCCACCTGATGGTCGTGCTCGTCGACGAGCGGCCCGAAGAAGTCACCGATATGCAGCGCTCGGTGAAGGGCGAGGTGATCGCATCCACCTTCGACCGCCCGCCGTCGGACCACACCCAGGCCGCCGAACTCGCCATCGAGCGAGCAAAGCGGCTCGTCGAACAGGGCAAGGACGTGGTGGTGCTGCTCGACTCGATCACCCGCCTGGGTCGCGCCTACAACAACGCCTCGCCGGCGTCCGGACGCATCCTCTCCGGTGGCGTCGACTCCACTGCGCTCTACCCGCCGAAGCGCTTCCTCGGCGCGGCCCGCAACATCGAGAACGGCGGCTCGCTGACCATCATCGCCACCGCCATGGTGGAGACCGGTTCCACCGGCGACACGGTGATCTTCGAGGAATTCAAGGGCACCGGTAACGCCGAACTCAAACTCGATCGCAAGATCGCCGAGCGACGGGTCTTCCCGGCCGTCGACGTCAACCCCTCCGGTACCCGCAAGGACGAACTGCTGCTCTCCACCGACGAGTTCGCGGTCGTGCACAAGTTGCGCCGGGTGCTTTCGGGTCTGGATTCGCATCAGGCGATCGATCTGCTGATGAGCCAACTGCGCAAGACCAAGACCAACTACGAGTTCCTGGTCCAGGTGTCCAAGACCGCACCGGGCATGGCCGACTCCGACTAATCCGTGAACACCGACGAGATCTGGCGCTCTGTCGACGATCAGCGCATCGAACTCGCTGGGCTGCTCGAGGGTCTGAACTCCGAGCAGTGGACGGCGCCGTCGCTGTGTGACGGGTGGCAGGTTCGCGATGTCGCCGCTCACCTGACCCATTCGCACATGAATCCGGTGCGGGCGG
>CAMCWJ010000208.1 GCA_945882475.1 Bifidobacterium breve | reverse complement strand
CACTCGGCGGAGTCCGGCAGGCCTGCGAACCGGCGCACGGCATCCCGGGGAAACCGGGTGGTGATCGTGGTGTGGGCGCCGTCGCGCAGCAGTCGCAGAGCGATGTACATGCCGATCTTCGCGCGGCCTCCGGTGAGCAGCGCACGCCTACCGGTGAGGTCGGTGCGGGCCTCCCGCTTGGCGTGATTGAGCTGGGCGCACTGCGGGCAGAGTTGGTGATAGAAGGCGTCGACCCGGGTGTAGTGCGTCTTGCAGATGTAGCAGGCCCGCGACCTGAGCAGGGTGCCGGCGCTCGGGGCGGTCGTCGACGTGGCGAGCGGGATGCCGCGGGTCTCGTCGTCGATGCGGTCGGGGGCACCGGTGGCGGTCGCGGCGACCACTGCACGGTCGGCCTCGGCGATTTGGGAACGTCGCTCGAGACGGCGGGACTTCTTGACCGACTTGAACATTCGCGCGGTCGCCCGGCGCACGGCGATGTAGTCCGGATGGGTCTCGTCGAGGGTGTCCAACTCGGCGAGGACGTCGAGCGTCACCTGCAATCGTTGCGGATCGATACCCCGCTGCCCGTCAGAACCCACAGGCCACTGTAACGAGTTGCTACGCTGGGCGACCTTGTGACCGACATGACGACCACCGCCCCCCGTCCGCATCCGGACCGGCTCACGCTCGCGTCCTATCCGATAGTCGGCGAGATCGCCGCGCGCTACGGCGACATGGACGCCAATGCGCACCTGAACAACCTCGCGCTGGAGTCGATGCACGAGAACGCCCGCGCGACGATGAACCGCGGCCTCATGCCGTCGGCCTATGAGCCGCGACAGCGCAGGCTGCGGCTGGTCACCTCACAGAACGCGGTGCACTTCCTGGCCGAGGCGCACTGGCCGGCGACCATCGCGACCGGCGCGGGCGTGGGCCGGATCGGCCGGACCTCGTTCATCGCCTCGACCGGGCTGTTCCTGGGAGGCAACTGCATCGGCGTGTGCGACACGGTGCTGGTGGCCGTCGGCGACGACGGCCCACTGCCGTTGCCCGACGAGTTCCGCGCGGCGTTGCAGACCGTGCTGATGGGGGCTACAGGTCCTTGAGCGCCTCGATGACCTCGGACACCGACTTCTTGGCGTCGCCGAACAGCATCGAGGTCTGGTCGAGGAAGAACAGCGGATTCTCGATGCCCGCGTAGCCCGAGGACATCGACCGCTTGAGCACGATCACCGACCGGGACTGATCAACGTTGAGGATCGGCATGCCGTAGATCGGACTCGACGAGTCGTTGCGGGCCGCCGGGTTGGTGACGTCGTTGGCGCCGATGACGACGGTGACGTCGGTGCGGGCGAACTCGCCGTTGACGTCGTCCATTTCCTTCATCGCGTCGTATTCGACGTCGGCCTCAGCGAGCAGCACGTTCATGTGCCCGGGCATCCGGCCGGCCACCGGGTGGATGGCGAATTTGACCTCGACACCCTTGGCTTCGAGCAGGTCGGACAACTCCTTGACGGTGTGCTGAGCCTGGGCGACCGCGAGACCGTAGCCCGGGACGACGATCACCTGGTTGGCATACGCCATCTGGATGGCCGCGTCGGCGGCCGAGGTGGCCTTGACGGTGCCCTGATCGCCGCCGACCGGCCCGCCCGCGGTGTCACCGCCGCCGAAGGAACCGAAGACGATCGCCGGGATGGACCGGTTCATCGCGACAGCCATCAGGTTGGTCAGGATCGAACCCGACGCGCCGACGATCATGCCCGCGACGATCATGGCGGTGTTGTTGAGCGCCAAACCCGCTGCAGCGGCGGACAATCCGGTCATCGCATTGAGCAGCGAGATGACAACCGGCATATCGGCACCGCCGATCGGGAACACCACGAACAGGCCCATGATCCCGGCCAGGATCAGCAGCAGCACAATCCACCAGACCGAAAGACCTTTGTGCAGGCCGATATAGATCGCGACGCCCACGGCGACGATCAGCAGCACGATATTGGCCGCCTGGAACGCCTTCGCGCCCTTGACGAACGCCTTCTCGACGTTCTTCGGAATGATCGTTTCCTGCAGCTTGGCGAACGCGACCAGCGAACCCCAGAACGACACCGACCCGATGATCGCAGCGAACAATGATCCGACCACCAGTGCGACGGTGGGCGTCTGCTCCGGCTTGAACTCCGAGAAGCCCTTGGTCTCAATGAATTCCGCCCAGGCGATGAGCGCGACCGTGCCGCCGCCGACGCCGTTGAACAGCGCGACCAACTGCGGCATCGCGGTCATCTTGGTCTTCTTGGCAGGCGGCACGCCCAGGATCACGCCCAGTGCCAGACCGGCGACGATCAGGATCCAGTTGATCGCGGCGGTATCGCGGATCTTGATCAGGGTCGCCACCACAGCGATCCCCATGCCGATGGCGGCGATCCAGTTGCCGCGTACCGCCGTCTTGGGTCCAGTCAGGCCGGACAGGCCGTAGATGAACAGCGCGAAGGCAAAGATGTAGAGAGCGTCGACGAGGTAGGTCACTTGGTGAGCTCCTTCGCCGTATCGGCGGCGGACAGTGCGTCGTCCTTCTTCGGCACCTTCTTGCCCTTGAACATGCCGAGCATGCGGTCGGTCACCAGGAATCCGCCGATGACGTTGAGCGTGCCGAACACCAGCGCGACGAAGCAGATGATGCGCACGCCCCAGTGCGCATCGCCCGGCAGGCTACCGAGCACCAGCAGCGCGCCAAGCACGACGATGCCGTGGATGGCGTTGGTGCCCGACATCAGCGGAGTGTGCAGGGTGTTGGGCACCTTGGAGATCACGGCGAAACCGACGAACCCGGCCAGCACCAGGATCGCCAGGTTGGCCAATAACTGGGTGTACATCAGTTCTGCACCTCGCGAGTAACACAGGAGGCCGAGATGACCTCGTCGTCGAAATCAGGTTGCAACGCGCCGTCTTTGATCATCAGTTCCAGCAGCGAGGTCAGGTTCTTGGAGTACAGCTCGCTGGCATGCTCGGGCATGGTGGCCGGCAGGTTCAGCGGGGACGCGATCGTCACGCCGTGCTTGACGACGGTCTGTCCGGGCTCGGTGAGCTCACAGTTACCGCCGGTCTCACCGGCCAGGTCGACGACCACGCTGCCGGGCTTCATGCCTTCCACCGCGGCGGCGGTCACCAGCCGCGGGGCCGGACGGCCCGGCACCAGCGCGGTGGTGATCACGACATCGAAGCCGCCGATGGCCTTTTCGAGCTTGATCTGCTGCGCGGCCCGCTCGTCCTCGCTGAGTTCGCGGGCGTAGCCGCCCTCGCCGGCGGCGTCGATACCGAGGTCGAGCCACTGCGCCCCGACCGAGCGCACCTGGTCGGCGACCTCGGGTCGAACGTCGTAGCCGGTGGTGCGCGCGCCGAGGCGCTTGGCGGTGGCCAGTGCCTGCAACCCGGCCACCCCGACGCCGAGCACCAGCACGGTGGCCGGCTTCACGGTGCCCGCCGCGGTGGTGAGCATCGGGAAGAATCGGGTCGACTCGCTGGCCGCCAGGATCACCGCCTTGTAGCCGGCCACGTTGCCCTGGGAGGACAGCGCGTCCATCGCCTGCGCGCGGGAAATACGCGGGATCGACTCGACCGCGAATCCCTGGACGCCGGCCGACTTCAGCGCGCCGATCTGATTGTCGGCATTGCGCGGAGCAAGAAAGCCGATCAGGGTTTGGCCGGACCGCAGCCGGGCCACCTCGGCGGCACTGGGCGGAGCCACCTTCACCACGATGTCGGCGCCCCAGGCGTCGCCGATCGACGCTCCGGCCGCGGTGTAGAGATCGTCGGGCAACAGGGCGGCGTCCCCGGCGCCGGCCTCAACCACCACGGCGACCCCGCTCTTGATCAGCGACGTGACCGCTTTGGGCACCAGCGCGACCCGGCGCTCGTCGGGACCCGACTCGGCGACGACGCCGACGGTCGTCTTGGTATCTGTCATTGCCTGTGCGTGCGCTTCCTAGGAATGGGATCTGCCCCGATGCTCGTGACACCCTAACCGCAACGGCCGATCGGTCCGCCGTTTCACCGTGCCACTCGGGCCCGGCTCACCCGTTTGGGGGAGACGACCGGTCGGCGAGCAACACCGTCGCACGTGCTCGGCGCGTGCCACAATCGGGCCATGGACGCACTCAAGATTCATGACGTCGTTGTTATCGGGGCCGGATTCGCCGGGCTGGTGGCCGCTCGCGATCTGATCGAGGCCGGACGCAGTGTTGTCGTCCTGGAAGCCCGCGAGCGGGCCGGCGGGCGCACCTACTCCGGCACCTTCCCCGGCACCGACGTGGTGATCGATCTCGGCGCGGAGTGGTTCGACCCGGCACGGCATCACTTCATGGCCGCCGAGGTGGCCCGGTACGGCGCGAACTTCGTCGAGGCGGACAAGGGCGGCGCCAGCCGATGGTTCCTCGACGGCCGGCACGCCGACGGCGACGAGCCCGACGGCCTCATCGACATGAAGGAACTCGAGGAGGTCCTCGACCGGCTGCGGGCCGATATCGCGCCGGTCGTCTTCGCCGAGGGATTCACCCAGACCAATACCCACCATCTGGACATCCCCTTCAGCGACTACCTGGCCGCACTTGACGCGCCGCCGGAAATCGCCGACCTGCTGCGGGCCCAGTCCTACACCCTCACCGGAGCCCTGCCCGAGGAGTTCTCCGCGCTGGTCTACCTCCGCGAGATCGCGGGCTTCGACCACAATCCCGACTATTCGTTCTTCGCGTCGCTGGCACGGGTCGACATCGGCAGCGGCGGCCTGGCCGAGCGCGTGGCCGCCGAGATCTCCGACCACATCCGGCTCGGTGAACCGGTCACCGCGGTGACCGAACTCGCCGACCGGGTCGAGGTGACCACCGCCGCCGGACAGCGCTACGCGGCCCGCCGCGTCATCCTCGCCGCACCCCTGAACACCATCGGCGATATCGAGTTCAACACCGGCCTGCCGCCGGTCCTGGCCCAACTGGTCAGCGAGGGCCACACCGGCCGGTGCGTCAAGGTGTGGTCCAAGGTGGCCGGCACCAATCACGTGTTCGCCATGGGCTGGCCCGGGGTCATCGAGTGCACCGTGAAAGGCAAAGTGCAGGAACCGGACGGGGAGAAGGCCATCCTGGCCTCCTTCGGTCTGGCCCCCAATCTGGCCATCGACCGGCCCGACCTGCTGCAGACGGGCCTCGATGACCTCAAGTTAGATGCCACCGTTGAGGAGGTCCACGGCCACGACTGGATCGGTGACCCGTACTCGAAGGGCACCTGGGTGGCGCTGCGGCCGGGACAGCCGCAACTCCACGGTCGCCTCGAAAGTCATTGGGGCGCAATTCATCTGGCCGGGGCAGACTTCGCCGGGGTGTGGTCGGGCTGGGTTGACGGCGCCATCGAATCGGGCCGGGAGACGGCCAAGGCGGTCGACGCGGCCCTGGCCTAGTCGGCAGGCGTGTCCCCCGATCGGTGGACGCGAGGTTCCTCCCGGCAAGGGTCCACCTGGTGGACGAACCGGACCCGGATGCGGCGCGATGGTGGGTTCAGGCCGAGAACACCGGCCCTGAACACAAGAGGAGCCGAACATGAACAGCAACGTCACCCGCCGCATCACCACCG
>CAMCWJ010000207.1 GCA_945882475.1 Bifidobacterium breve | reverse complement strand
CTCATCGACAGTTCGATGTCGTTGCTACCGATCGCCGCGGCCGGGATCCTGGTCGGCGATGTGCAGGGCGAGTTGCATGTCATCGCCTCCAGTAGCGAGCAGACCAGGCTGCTGGAATTGCTCCAGGTGGAGGTCGACGTCGGCCCCTGCCTGCTGGCGTACCGGACCGGTAAGCAGGTCCTGGTCGATGATCTCGACGTCGATCAGCAGCGCTGGCCGGCCTTCGCTGAACGGGCCGAGAGTTACCGCTACCGGTCGGTGTCGGCGTTGCCGCTGCGACTACGGGAGGAACGGGTGGGTGCTCTGAACTTGTTCCGCACCGAGGTCGGCGCACTGTCGGCAACCCATCTCGCGATCGGTCAGGCACTCGCCGACGTTGCCGCGGTCGGAATCCTCAACCAGCGGATCATGTCCCGATCGGAGTTGGTCAACCAGCAGTTGCAATCGGCGCTCAACACCCGGGTGATCATCGAGCAGGCGAAAGGGGTTCTTGCCGAACGTGGTTCGGTCGACATGGACCGTGCTTTCGAGTTGCTGCGCTCGCACGCCCGCAGGACGCATCAGCGACTCGCCGAGGTCGCTCTCGCCGTGGTTCAAAACGCCGATACGACAGCGATCCTCAACCCCGACGGCAAGTAGTGCCGCTCCGCCCACTGGGTGGCCGGTTGCGGTCATTCGGCCCTAGCCCGCGCCAGCTGACCTGTGTGACTATCAATACACGCTTTCCCCAGCCCCCGGCGAGCCCCAACGGTTTTCGGTTCGCGGCGACGGGACGGCGATGCTCCTCAAAGATGACGGCCGCGTCGTCGATGACGCCGGCCAACCTGATGCGGTATCCGCCGTTGCTCCCGACCAGGCCCCGGTCCGTAAGCGACTCAAAGCCACCGCCGGTGATGCCCGTGCTGCTGACGATGATCGCGTTCGGCCGGGGCGCCGTGGCCGGGGGTGTCGCCGACGCCGAGACGGGTTGGATCCGTTGGCGGTGACCCCGCGCGGCTGGCCGCGGCCGCCGTCAGCGCCGGGGTGATCCCGGTGGCCTGCGCCACGCTGTACCGATTCACCGGGCGCGCAGCGCTTCGCGAGGGTGGTCTTGCCGGAAATGAGGGGTCTGGCAAGCCCACCCTCGTGCGAACCGTGCACGATCCAGCATTCCTGCCCTACCGGTCGCCGACAGCGCTGACCATGCTGGCCGGACTGCAGATGGTTCTCACCGCCGCTGCCACCGGACCCGCTGATCTCACACTCGCCCGCGCGGCTTCATCAGAAGCTACCTCGGACCCGATTCGACCTTCACCAGTTATCTGGCGCCCCAGGTTCCGGGCTACCCGGCGGCCGCCGTGGACGTCATGACCGCGGCCAGCCTCGCCGGGTTCTCCAAGCTGGTGTTGACGATGATGAACGGAGCCAGCGGCGATGACAGGTTTCAGATCTACGAAGTCACCGGAGCGCCGCGTTCGATCCTGAGCCCGCCCCCGTGAGACGCACCCGCGTGACACGTCGCGTTACTCTCGCCTCATGGTGACAACCCGCACGGAGCGAACCTTCCCCGGCGCAGGCGGGGTGCGCATCGTCTACGACGTGTGGACGCCGGACACCCCGCCGCGCGGCGTGCTGGTGCTGGCCCACGGCTACGGCGAGCACGCCCGGCGCTACGACCATGTCGCGCAACGTTTCGGCGCGGCGGGACTGGTGACCTACGCCCTGGACCATCGCGGCCATGGCCGATCCGGCGGCAAACGGGTGCGGGTGCGACACATGGCTGAGTACGTCGCAGACTTGCGCAACCTGGTGGCGATCGCGACCGCCGAGCATCCCGGAGTCAAACGAATCCTGTTGGGGCACAGCATGGGCGGCGGGATCGCGCTCGCATACGGCGCGCAGTACCCGGGCGACTACGACCTCCTGGTGCTCTCCGGTCCGGCGATCGCGGCGCACACCGGGGTTTCGAAGGCCAAGGCGCTGCTCGGGAAGACCATCGGGTCGGTGCTGCCCGATCTGCCGATTGAGGCCATCGACCCCGATGCCGTCTCGCGCGACCCCGAGGTGGTGGCCGACTACCGGGCAGACCCATTGGTATATCGCGGCAAGATTCCGGCTGGCATCGGCAAAGCGCTCTTGCTCGTCGGCGAGGCCATGCCGCAACTGGCCGGCCGCATCACCGCACCCCTGCTGGTGGTGCACGGCGAGCAGGACCGGCTGGTGGCCGCCGACGGCAGCAGGCATCTGGTGCGCTGCGTGTCGTCGGGCGATGTGGAACTCATCGTGTATCCGGAGCTCTACCACGAGGTGTTCAACGAACCCGAGCGTGACCGCGTCATCGATGACGTCACGGACTGGATCACGGCCCGGCTGTGAGGCGTTGGGTGGCATGGCTCGCGGCACTTGCGCTCGCGGTGGCCTTTCTCGTCGGATGTGCCCAGAATCGCCCTGCAACAACGGCTTCTTGGGTTGAGGACGAGGTCACCTTCGTCGCCGACGGGCTCACCGTGCACGGCACCTACCGGCATTCCTCCAGTGGCCCCGGCCCGGCCGCACTGCTGATCTCCGAGAGTGGGCGCACCGACCGCAACGGTGACAACAACATCGCCGGCCCGGTCGGCAACATGCGCCAACTCGCCGAGTTCCTGTCCGATCACGGGGTGGCGAGCCTGCGGTACGACAAGGTCGGCACCGGCGCCACCGGCCTCGGCCCGTACCAGGATCGGCCCGCCGATGTCGGCAGCGCGATCTACACCGGTGGCGCCAGGGCGGCAGTGCGCTTCCTGGCCGAACAGCCCGGCACCGACACGGCGCGGATCTCGGTGTACGGCCTGGGCGAGGGCGCGATCCACGCGATGACCCTCGCCGGCGACGTCGCCCCGGGCGCGCCCCGGATTCACTCGCTGGCGCTGCTGCAACCCCTGGCCGCCCGCTACCTCGACCTGATCTCCAGCCGGGTCACCGCCGACGTCGAAGCCGCGGTGCGGACCGGATCCAAGACCCCGGCACAGGCCGACGCGGTGCTGGGCGCCTGGCGGGCCGCCGTCGCCGCGGCCCGCACCTCGGGTACCGCGCCGGACCGGCTGCCCGATGGTCTGAGCGCGATCCTCAACCCCGGCAATGTCGGGGCGGTCGTGGAGTCCGACAGCATCGACCCGCTGGCCCTGGCGGCCGGGATTCCGCCCGGCACGCCGGTGCTGCTCACCTGCTCGGACTCCGACGGCCAGGCTGCCTGCGCGGACATGAAGCCGCTGGTGGCCGCGCTGGGGAAGACCGCACTGCAGTTCGTCGAACTCACTGGGGTCAACCACGTCCTGCGCGAGGACCCCAGCGACAACGTCGCCAACTACGCCAAGCAGGCACCGCTGGCACCCCAACTCACCGCCGCGCTGGACGAGTTCGTCGGCCGGTAGCGCACTAAGGTTGGGTGCCGTGGTTGTTGACCGATTTCGGTGTGGGGAGAACTCACCGGTGGCCACGCCCGGGCCTCCGGACACGTCACCGCCGTCGCTTAGCGTCGGGCCATGACCGAAGACAAGATGCTGGCCCGCATCGCCGCACTGCTGCGCCAGGCCGAAGGAACCAGTAACACCCACGAGGCCGAGGCATTCATGGCCGCGGCGCAACGCCTGGCCACGGCCACATCGATCGATCTCGCGGTGGCGCGCGCGCACTCGGCCACCCGGACCGCCGCGCAGGTTCCGAGTATGCGGACCATCACCATCGGCGAACCGGGAAGTCGTGGCCTGCGCACCTACGTGCAATTGTTCGCCGGGATCGCCGCCGCCAACGAGGTGCGCTGCGATGTGGCGTCCAACTCGACGTACGTGTACGCCTACGGGTTCGCCGAGGACATCGACGCCACCCATGCGCTCTACGCCAGCCTGGTGGTGCAGATGGTGCGCGCCTGTGACGCGTACCTGGCCACCGGCGCACACCGGCCCACGCCGACGATCACCGCCCGGCTGAACTTCCAACTGGCCTTCGGCGCCCGGGTCGGACAGCGCCTCTCCGAGGCCCGAGACCAGGCGCGGCGGGAGGCCACCCAGGAGACCACCGCCACCCCCGGGACGGCAATCGCATTGCGCAACAAGGAGATCGAGTTACGTGATCACTACCGCACCGAGTCCAAGGCACGTGGAACCTGGCGGCCCGCCAGTGCCTCGGCGGGGTACTCGTCGGCGGCGCGACGAGCCGGTGACCGGGCGGGGCACCAGGCCCGCCTGGGTGCCAGCCCTGAGTTGCCGGGTGCGCGGACCCGGCTGCGGGGGTGAGTCCGCGGGACAGCAGACGCTCGGAGGTCTATGCGGCCGAGCAGTTCGTCCGCACCCTGTTCGATCATGCCGCGCAACATAGTTCGCGGGCCATCGATTTCTTCGGCGAGATGATCACCCTGCCGCCGGAGGCCCGGTTCGCCTCGTTGGAATCGGTGCAGCGCTACGTCGATGAGGTGCTGGCGCTGCCGGAGGTCATCCGCCAGTGGCCCGCGCCGGGGGCGGTCACGGTGCGTGCGCGGCGGGCGGCGAGTGCCGCGCACTACGAGAACCACGATGGGGCCGGGGTGATCGCCGTCCCGCCGCGCACCGACACCGGCTGGGCCATGCGAGAGTTGGTGGTGCTGCACGAGGTCGCCCATCACCTCTGCGACGGCGACGGCCCCGCGCACGGTACCGACTTCGTGGCGACATTCTGCGCGCTGGCGGCGACGGTGATGGGCCCCGAGGCCGGCCACGTGCTCCGGGTGGTCTACGCGAAGGAGGGTGTGCGATGAGCACGGACCGAAGCTCCGACGAGACGATCGGCCCCGATCGGTGGCAGCCGGTCGATGCGCTGCTCAACGATCTGCTGCTGGGGGAGGACCCGGCGTTGAGCGCGGCACTGGCCGACTCGGCAGCCGCCGGACTGCCGCCCATTGAAGTCTCGCCGCAGGGCGCCCGGTTGCTGTACCTGCTGACCCGGATCGCCGGTGCGCGAAGGGTTCTGGAGATCGGCACGCTCGGCGGGTACAGCACCATCTGCCTGGCCCGTGCCGTCGGGCCGCAGGGTCGCGTGGTGAGCCTGGAGTTCAATCCACGCCACGCCGAGGTGGCGACGGCCAACCTGCGCCGCGCCGGTGTCGATGACCGCGTCGAGATCGTGGTGGGGCCCGCACTGGACTCGCTGCCCGGCCTGACCGGGCCGTTCGATCTGGTGTTCATCGACGCCGACAAGGAGAACAACAGCGCCTACCTCCGGTGGGCGATCGACCTCGGCGGGCCGGGCACCGTCGTCATCGTCGACAACGCCGTGCGGGCCGGGCGCATCCTGGATCCCGCCGTCGACGACAGCCAGGGTGCCGCCGTCCGCGAGATGCTGGAGCACATGGGTGCCGAGCCACGCCTGGAAGCCGCGGTGATCCAGACCGTCGGCACCAAGGGCTGGGACGGGTTCGCGATCGCCCGGGTGAGGTAGACGGCCGTTTCGGGTCTTGCGGTCTCGTTAGTCGATCATCTCGAAGTCGGGCAGCGCGAACGTCTTGTCGAAGAACGGTTGCAGCGGCGCGTAGAGACGGAAGTACACGAACCAGCCGTCGTCCCCGACGGTTTTCATGTAGTTCTTCTCAAGACCCTCGGGCGCCTTGGCG